>NZ_JAKUMO010000010.1:0-213166 GCF_037026475.1 Ensifer sp. MJa1
GGTCGTCGTCGCCAGCAGCGCCGCCGCCCTCGTCAGTGATCGGGCTTATAGACCCCTCACCTCCGACACG
Source organism: Ensifer sp. MJa1 (assembly GCF_037026475.1). NCBI lineage: Bacteria > Pseudomonadati > Pseudomonadota > Alphaproteobacteria > Hyphomicrobiales > Rhizobiaceae > Ensifer > Ensifer sp. MJa1. The sequence continues at coordinate 71 of NZ_JAKUMO010000010.1, forward strand.
TCAACAGGCAATCTCATAAAAAATGACAGTTTTCTGACAAAAGCCGGAAATGCAGGACTTTGCGCCCCCAAAAAAGTTTTCCAGCCCCCAGAAGGCCCTCGAAGATCGTTGGAAACACATTTTGGCCCTCACTTTTTCACAATCGACCGATCTAAGCGAAAACAACGATGCTTCGGGCGTGGCCTCACGCGGGCAAGCGTGGATAGGTGGGATATCCGCCCGCGCCCTCCCCTCGTGATTTGACTCTGTTGCGCGAAAGATGCACATCTTCGCGCAACGTATCGCAGGCAAGAAATACGGCTAAGAGATATTCGGGGACCCTCAGCTCGGCATGAACACCGACAAGAACATGGTCAGGTCGCTCGGCGACCAGCCGCCGATCCTTGCGCATGGTCGCCGCGCGCCGGACAGGCGCGAGATTTCGCTGCGCTGGCTTTCAGGCACCTTTCTGACCGGCATTACCTCTAGCCTGCTTATGGGCGTTGCTCTTTTTGCCGCCCTCGACGGACGCCAGCAGCTCGCCATTCCGGCCGAAGCCTATGCAGCACTCGATGCGGCGCCGAACGGTGACGAACAGGCGCGCGCCGTGCGCGGCGGCAGGATCCTCTCACCGAAGCTCGTCGCCAAGCCGGCCGACAAGACCGTCATGGAAGTTTCCACCATGACCCATGACGGCGAGAAGGAAGTGGTGCGCAAGCAACCCTTCGTCCATGTGAAGATGGCGCTTGCTGCCAATCATCAGCCTTCCGAGAGTTATCCGGACTTCGATCCGCTGGCGATTTTCTCCACCGACGAAGCGGATGAGGAATCGCCGATTGCGCGCACCGGCACGCTCTATGGCTCGAATGTCGACTCCGAAGTGGCGCTGAAGACCGTGGACTTCCCCCTGGAGGGCCGCGGCGTCATCTTCGACAGTTCAATGTCGCTGGAAGAGGTCGAGGAAAACGTCCGCACCAACGGTTCGGTTCTGACCGAAGGCAGCACCCAGGTCGCCTCGCTCTATTATGTCGACCCGCAGCGCTTCGCTTCGGAGAGCGACGGCCTCGATCTGCTTCAGGGTCTCACCGCCCGCATCGTCGAGCAGAACAAGAGCGACGCGGCCTATGAGACGATCGGCGAGGAAAGCACCGAATACGCCGACGATATCATCCCCGTGCGCCGGCAGACGGACATTGCGACCGTCATGGTCAATGCCGGCTACGCCAAGGCACAGGCCGAAGACGCCGCTGGCTATATTGGCCAAGCGCTCGGCGCAAGCGAACTGAGCGAAGGCGATGTCCTGCGCATCGGCATCATTCAGAACGGCGAAAGCCAGAAGGGTGAAGAGGCCCGCATCGTGCGCGCCACCATCTATTCGCGCAACCGCCATGTGCTGACGATGGCCGTCGACGACAAGGGTCGCTTCGTACCGGGCGCCGAACCGCCGAAGCTCGACGCGGTCGCCACCGCCTTCGACGACAACGGTGCGCCGGTCATGACCAGCAGTCACGATCTGCCGCGGGTCTATGACGGCATTTACCGCGCCGCCTTGTCCTATGGCATGAGCGCCGACATGGTCGGCCTCGTCGTCAAGCTGCTCGCCAGCAACGTCGATTTCCAGGCTCAGTTGAAGCCGGCGGATTCGCTCGAGGCCTTCTTCTCCGTCACCGATGAGCGCGGCATGGCGACGGAGGATTCCGAGCTTCTCTATGTTCGCGCCAAGTTCGGCGACGCAGTCACCGCTTTCTACCGGTTCCAGGATCCGGATGACAATTCGATCGACTACTTCGACACCGAAGGCAAAAGCATCCGCCAGTTCCTGTTGCGCAACCCCGTGCCGAACGGCCATTTCCGCTCCGGCTTCGGCATGCGCCGCCACCCCATCCTCGGCTTCTCGCGCATGCATACCGGCGTCGACTGGGCAGCGCCGCGCGGCACCCCGATCATTGCCGCCGGCAGCGGAACGGTGGAGAAGGCCGGCTGGGATTCGGGCGGTTACGGCAACCAGACGCTGATCCGTCATGCCAACGGCTACGTCTCCTCCTACAATCACCAGAGCGCGATCGCCAAGAACGTCAAGGTCGGTAAAAAGGTTGTCCAGGGCCAGGTGATCGGCTGGGTCGGAACGACCGGGCTTTCGACCGGGCCGCATCTGCACTACGAACTGATCGTCAACGGCAACAAGGTCGATCCGTTGCGCATCCGCCTGCCCGGCGGCAAGTCGCTGTCCGGTGATGCGCTGGCGAAGTTCGAGAAGGAGCGCGACCGCATCGACGAACTTCTCGACAAGGACGGTGCGGCGCCCGAGGTCGCAAGCAAATAGTCGGTCTCAAGCAAGTAGGCGGTTGCCGGCAAGATTGCAGGCCCCCCTCCCCCGCTGCTCAGAAATCTGCACATGCGAAAAGGCCGCCCCGAAAGGCGGCCTTTGTCTTTGGCTTTACGCGATTACGCGGCTTCCTTGTCCGCCGCCGTGCCCCGCTTGAAGTTCAAGCGATCGGAGCCGGCGATCACCTTGACGGCCGAACCGTCCGGGAATTCGCCCTGAAGGATCTTCTCGGCGAGCGGATCCTGCAGGTACTTCTGGATCGTCCGCTTCAGCGGGCGGGCACCATAGGCCGGGTCGTAACCCTTGTCGGCCAGGAAGGCGCGGGCGTCATCCTCGAGCTCCAGCGTGATCTTGCGCTCGGCAAGCAGCTTGCGCAGCCTTTCGAGCTGGATATCGACGATGGCACCCATTTCCGAGCGGCGCAGCCGGTGGAACAGGATGATCTCGTCCACGCGGTTAAGGAACTCGGGCCGGAACGCAGCCTTCACCACATCCATCACCTGATCGCGGACCGCATCGCTATCCTCGTCCTCGCCGAGCCCGGTCAGATACTCCGCACCGAGGTTCGAGGTCATGATGATCATCGTGTTCTTGAAATCGACGGTGCGGCCCTGACCATCGGTCAGGCGGCCGTCGTCCAGCACCTGCAACAGCACGTTGAAGACATCCGGATGCGCTTTTTCGATCTCGTCGAACAGCACGACCTGGTAGGGCCGGCGCCGAACGGATTCGGTCAGCGCACCGCCTTCCTCGTAACCGACATAGCCGGGAGGCGCGCCGATCAGCCGGGCGACCGAGTGCTTCTCCATGTATTCCGACATGTCGATACGCACCAGCGCGGTTTCGTCGTCAAAGAGGAACCGAGCAAGCGCCTTGGTCAGCTCCGTCTTGCCGACGCCGGTCGGACCGAGGAAGATGAACGAGCCGATCGGCCGGTTCGGATCCTGGAGCCCGGCGCGTGCACGCCGGACGGCGCGGGAAACCGCCTGCACGGCATCGCCCTGGCCGACGACCCATTTTGCCAGCTCGTCTTCCATCCGCAGCAGCTTGTCACGTTCACCTTCCAGCATCTTGTCGACGGGAATGCCAGTCCAGCGCGACACCACATGCGCGATGTTGTCGGGGGTCACGACCTCCTGCACCATCGGGTTGGCGTTGGCGTTCTCCTGGCTTTCGGCATCGGCAAGCTCCTTTTCGAGCTTCGGAATGACACCATAGGTCAGTTCGCCGGCGCGCTGGAATTCGCCCTTGCGCTGAACGATCGCCAGTTCATTGCGGGCTTCGTCGAGCTGCTTCTTGAGGTCGGCTGCGCGTCCGAGCTTCTGCTTTTCCGCCTGCCAGCGCGCGGTCAGGGCCGATGCCTGCTCTTCGAGCGAAGCAAGGTCGAGCTCGAGCTTCTCCAGCCGGTCCTTCGACGATGCATCGGTTTCCTTCTTCAGGGCCTCGCGCTCGATCTTCAGCTGGATGATGCGCCGGTCGAGCTCGTCGAGTTCCTCGGGCTTGGAATCCACCTGCATGCGCAGGCGCGACGCCGCCTCGTCCATCAGGTCGATCGCCTTGTCCGGCAAGAACCGGTCGGTGATGTAGCGGTTGGAAAGGGTCGCGGCAGCAACCAGCGCCGAGTCCGAGATGCGGACCTTGTGGTGCTGCTCGTACTTTTCCTTCAGGCCGCGCAGGATCGAAATCGTGTCTTCGACGGTCGGCTCCTCGACCATGACTGGCTGGAACCGGCGGGCAAGGGCCGCATCCTTTTCGACGTGCTTGCGATACTCATCGAGCGTGGTCGCGCCAACGCAATGCAACTCGCCGCGGGCAAGCGCCGGCTTCAACAGGTTGGACGCGTCCATCGCGCCTTCCGCCTTGCCGGCACCGACCAGCGTGTGCATCTCGTCGATGAACAAGATGATCTCGCCGTTTTCAGCCTGCACCTCGTTAAGCACGGCCTTCAGTCGCTCTTCGAACTCGCCGCGGAACTTCGCGCCGGCAATCAGTGCGCCCATGTCGAGCGCCATCAGCCGCTTGTCCTTGAGGCTTTCCGGAACGTCGCCATTGACGATGCGCAGCGCCAAGCCTTCGGCGATCGCCGTCTTGCCGACGCCGGGCTCACCAATCAGCACGGGATTGTTCTTGGTCCGGCGTGACAGCACCTGGATGGTACGGCGGATCTCGTCGTCGCGGCCGATCACCGGGTCGAGCTTGCCCTCGCGTGCATCGGCCGTCAGGTCGCGGGCGTATTTCTTCAGGCTGTCGAAACCCTGCTCGGCATTGGCGCTGTCGGCGGTGCGGCCCTTGCGGATGTCGTTGATCACCTGGTTGAGCTTGGTCGGGGTCACGCCGGCCTTGGCAAGAACGCCGGATGTCGCAGCCGAGCTCTCGATTGCAAGCGCAAGCAGCAACCGTTCGACGGTGACGAAACTGTCCCCGGCCTTCTTGGCCGCTTCTTCAGCGCTCGAGAAAACACGAGCCAGTGGCTGCGACAGGTAAACGGAGCCGTTGCCGCCCGAAACCTTGGGCAGCTTGGCGAGTGCCGCATCGTTGCCGGCGCGTGCCTCGCGCGCATCACCACCAGCGCGCTCGATCAACGAGGCTGCCATGCCCTGGTCGTCGTCGAGCAGCACCTTCAGCACATGCTCGGGCGTAAACTGCTGGTGCCCCTGGGCGAGCGCATATGTCTGCGCAGACTGCAGAAAGCCGCGCACGCGCTCGGAATATTTTTCTATGTTCATACTCTACCTCCATAGTCCGGCAGGCCCATCTCGTGGCGCCTGTCGGCGGTTCAGGATCAGGCTCCCGCATTCGGCAAGCCTGTCATTCCGTATCAGCCCTCGCCTTGCGTGGGATCAACACGTTCGAAGCGAATATGGGGCACCGGTTTTGGAAATTAAAGCCCCACCAGCCGTCGCGTCAGCGAAATCTGCAACCTTCAAATGGGGCCGCGCATGGACAGGCATGCACGGCCGCGAAACGACGGCCAGGGACGATATACGGTTGCCCGGACAACGCCCAATTGCCGCGGTTTGCCGGCGAGGCTATGCCGCTTCGGCCGTCCGCGGACGCTCGGCGAACGCGGCGCCGAACTCCTTCATGCGCTCCACATAATAGGCCGGCTCGATCAGCACTTCCGGAAGGTAGAGGCCAGGAGCCGGCGCCTTCCCGCCTGCAAGGCCGAGCATGCGCTCAACCGCAAGCGCAATCCCAAGCGCCGTCAGCTGCGCCTGGCCCTCGGGATGCACGATCTCATGACGCTGGCTGAGTGGCTGGCCATCCTTTCCGCGTCCCGCGATGTCGATCAAGATTTCGGTCGAAAACGGTTCGCCGCGGCGCCGGCTAGCGGATTCGCTATAGGCGAGATCCAGCCGGATGTTGCCCGCATTCGTGCGAGCGGAAAGCGCCATGACGTCGAATGGCGAATAGGCAACGGCATCGAGCTCGACGCCATCGACGCTTCGATACCGCGCCTTGGAATCGTCGCCGAGACCAAGATCAGCCCGCCCCAGATCGACACTGACGCCGATCGCCCCGCCGACCTCACGCGCAACCGCCTCGGCCTTGCCGAGATCACGGCCGCCGATGGCGATCGGCAGTTCCGGGTGCAGGCGACGGATGATCCTTGCTGCCTGCGATCCAACCACACCGGATCCGCCGATGATCAAAACAGGCTGAAACTTGCTCGACATCTTCTTATCTCCTAGACGAAAGGTGTCCGGCGATTGCCGACTTACCATTAGTAAGTTACTTATGGTAGATAAGTTGCCGAACACCGCTTTCAAGAGGCGTCCCGCGCCGCGCGAAAAGGAATGTGAGATGGCCCAGGGAAAGAGCCGGAAGCTTGCAAAGCCGCAGCGACGTGCTCAGTTGATCGAGACCGCCAAGGAAATCCTGCGCGAATGCGGCGCCGACGCGCTGACGCTCGGCCACCTCGCCGAGCGTGCCGGCGTCAGCAAGCCGATCGCCTACGAGCATTTCGGGACACGCGAGGGTCTGCTGATTGCGTTATCCCAGGAGATCGAAGACCGTCATGCGGCGAAACTGACAGCAGCGCTCGCCGAAGCGCCGAAACAGCTCGATGCCGTCGCCAGCATCATCAGTTCCGTCTATATCGATTGCGCCGTCGAAAGCGGGCAGGAATGGCAGGCGATCTCCGGCGCGCTGCGCGGCAACGCGGAGATGATCACGACACAGCAGAAGCAGACCGACGACTACGTCGCCATGATTCACGCGGCGCTCGGGCCCTTTTCGAAAGTCGCCGACAACGACCTGCGCCTGCGCTGCACCGGCATCGCCGGCGCCGCCGAAGCAATCGGGCGCGAGCTCATCCGTGGCCGGACAAGCGAAGCAGCCGCCAGTACCAACCTTGCGGCGTTGATCGTCGACAGCGCCAAAAGCTGACATCCGCCACAGGGCCTGATCGTCACCCACGGCGCAAACAAAAACCCGGCCGCAATGGACCGGGTCTTGATGCCCGTGCGTAACGGGCAGCGATACAAGGTCGCTTACTCGGAAGCAGCGAGCGCAGGCGCTTCCGGAGTGGCGTCGCCCGAGGGCTGAGCTTCGTCGGCTCCGGCTTCCTGAGCGCTGCGGCGCGGACGGCGCGGGCGCGGCGCATTGCGACGGCGCGAGGCACCACGCCCCGCAGGGGCTTCCTCTTCCATCGCCACTTCCGCCGGCGTGCCTTCGATTACCGGCTGCGGGCCTGTGCCGTCGATAACGACCGGCTGCGGCTCGGCAGCAGGCGCTGCTTGAGGCGCGGCAACCGGAGCCGGCATGTCGTCGACATAAACCTGATCCAGATCGTCCTGATCCTGCTCGGCGGCATCGTGGCCGCGGAAATCCTGACGATCGTCGCGCTGGAAACGATCCTGCATCTGCGCCTGGGCGGCTGCAATGATACGGTTGTAGTGTTCCGCATGCTGCAGGTAGTTTTCAGCCATGACCCGGTCGCCGGAGCTCTGGGCATCGCGTGCAAGTGCTGCATATTTCTCGGCGATGTGCTGGGCAGTACCGCGAATCTTCACGTCCGGGCCAGAGCTATCATAGGTCCGCGTCAGCGGATTCGAGCCCTTGCGATTGTGGTTGTTTCCGTTGTTGTTGTTATTGTTATTGTTGTTATTCCGCCCGCGGCCGCGCTTGTTTTGCTGTCCTGGCCTCATAGTACATTCACCCGAATTCTCTTGATAATGATGATCATGTGGTTTCGTCTTCCGGCCGGATCCGTTCACGTCCGACAGAACGCGCACCGGTGCGCTCGCACAATGGCGGCTTCGGCGCCGACTGACGTCAAATTAACAGGTACCCGCACAAGGCACGTGTTGAACCCTAGCAACTCTTTCTTGAGAGCAATCCCCGTGGCCAGGTCATACCGGAACGAATCTTAGGTCCATGACCTTCTGCCCAGTGCGCGGTGAAACTAGCCCGCTTCCTCTGGGATTCCAAGCCCTTTCTTTGCCTGAGCAAGAAAGAAGATGCGCCAGTGCTGCTTTTTTCAACGGTTTGTGTCGCGTTGGAAGATCAGGACGCGGTCGTTGCCACCTAGATCCATCGCTTCTTCACGCAGACGGAAATTCTCGGCGCCAAACAACGCCGTCACCGCCTCTTTCTGGTCGAAACCGATTTCCAAGCCTATCACGCCGTTTGTCTCAAGATGATGACCAGCCTGAGAAGCGATGGCACGGTAGGCATCAAGCCCATCGTCTCCGCCATCAAGCGCGGCTGCCGGATCGTGAAGTCTCACCTCCGGCTCAAGCTCGGTAACGACACTGGACCGGATATACGGCGGATTTGAGACGATGACGTCGTAGCGACGATCCACCTTTTCGTACCAGTTGCTCAAGAGCGGCGTGAACCGATCCGCAAGACCAAGGGCGGCAGCGTTTGCTGTCGCCGTCGCCAGCGCGTCCTCAGATATATCGGTCGCCGTTCCACGCGCTTCAAGGACCTGCGACAGCAACGCCAGGCAAATCGCTCCGGTCCCGGTCCCGAGATCGATGATTTCACAGCTCCCCTTCCCGGCAATGACCTCGCGTAGATAGGGGATCATGCGGTCGACGAGCGTCTCGGTGTCCGGGCGCGGTTCCAGCGTTTCCTTCGACAATTTGAGAGGCAGACCGAAGAACTCGCGCTCTCCAAGAATACGGTAGACCGGCTCACGTGCCAGCCGCCGCGCAACCGCGGAGCGGATCCTCGCGGCATCTACTTCCGATACCTCATCCCTGCCGCGCGAAACGACTGCGCTCAACGAAAGCCCAAGCAGGCCGGAGATCAGATGGCGCGTGTCGAGCGCCGCATGCGCGATGCCACCCGCCTGCAGGCGGTCGCGGCTTTCGGCAACGAGGCTCGCAAGCGTCTCGGCCATCTCTTAGCCCCGCTGCTCGCCGAGTCGCGCCAACTGGCTTGCCTGGTAGTCGGCAAGCAGCGCATCGACCACTTCATCGATTTCACCCATCATCATCCGGTCGAGCTTGTAGAGCGTCAGATTGATGCGGTGATCGGTGAGCCGCCCCTGCGGGAAATTGTAGGTGCGGATGCGCTCGGAGCGGTCGCCTGAGCCGACCTGGCTCTTGCGGTCGGCCGAGCGTTCGCTGTCGGCGCGCTGGCGCTCCATGTCATAGAGACGCGAACGCAGCACCTGCATCGCTTTGGCCCGGTTCTGGTGCTGTGACTTTTCCGAACTGGTGACGACGAGCCCGGTCGGCAGATGGGTGATGCGCACGGCCGAGTCCGTCGTGTTGACGTGCTGGCCGCCGGCGCCCGACGAGCGCATCGTGTCGATGCGGATGTCTTCGAGCCGGATCTCGATGTCGATATCCTCAGCCTCCGGCAGCACGGCGACGGTTGCAGCCGACGTATGGATGCGACCGCTGGCCTCGGTCTCAGGCACGCGCTGCACCCGGTGAACGCCGGATTCGAACTTCAGGCGCGAGAACACGCCGCGACCGGAAACCGTCGCGATGATTTCCTTGAAACCGCCGGCTTCGCCGTCGCTTGCCGAAAGCACTTCCACGCGCCAGCCCTTTCCGGCCGCATAACGCTCGTACATGCGGAAGAGGTCACCGGCAAAGAGTGCTGCTTCCGATCCGCCAGTGCCGGCACGAATTTCGAGGATCGCGCTCTTCTCGTCGGCTGCGTCCTTCGGCAAAAGCAGGATCTGGATTTCCTGTTCGAGCCCTTCGATCGCAGCCTCGACCTCGGGTTTTTCCATCTCGGCGAGGTCCCGCATCTCCCGATCCGTCGACTTGTCGGCGAGCATGGCGGAGATGTCGGCAAGCTCCGCGGTTGCCTTCTCATAGGCGCGGATCTTGGTCACGACAGGCTGCAACTCGGAGTATTCAGACGCGAGCTTCACGTAGACGTCCGCAGCAGGTCCGGCGGACATACGAGCCTCGATCTCGCCGAACCGGCGTTCCAGTTCGCGCATCTTTTCAACGGGAAGCTTTGCCAAGTGTCACTCCAAATGCGCTTTGCCCCGGCCGGAGCGCGGTCCGGACGAGGCGCGTGGCGCGTCAAATCAATCTAAACCGGAATGCCGTTTTCCGCAGCGAAATCGACCAGCATCTGGCGAATGGGCGTCTGGTCGCGGGTATCGTCCAGTGCCGCATTGAGCACGGTGGCGAGCTTGCCCGCGTCGAGCCCGAGCAGCATCGCCTTGATCGGCCCGACGGCCGTCGGCGACATCGACACCGAACGGAAGCCCAAGCCCAGCAGTGCCATGGCCGAAAGCGGTTTGCTCGCCATCTCGCCGCAGAGCGTCACCGGCGTATCGTGCTTGTCGCCCGCCCGCACGATATCGCGCAGGATCCTGAGGAACGGCCGCCCGAGCACGTCGAAGCGGTCGGAGACGCGGGCATTGCCGCGGTCGACGGCCATGGCGAACTGGAAGAGATCGTTCGAGCCGACCGAGACAAAATCGACTTCCGTCATCAGTTCGTCGAGCTGCCAGAGCAGCGCCGGCACTTCCAGCATCGCACCAAACTGAAGCTTGCGCGGCAGTTGTTCGCCAAGCTTCGACTGCCGCTCGATTTCCTTCTGCAGCAGGTCGCGAGCGACCTTGAGCTCACCAACTTCGGTGACCATCGGCAGCATCAGCTTCAGCTCGGCACCGGCCGCAGCACGCAGCATCGCGCGCAACTGGGTGCGCAGGAGCCCCGGCCGGTCAAGCGACAGCCGGATCGCGCGCCAGCCGAGCGCCGGATTTTCTTCTTCCGCCGCCCGGAAGTAAGGGACGACCTTGTCGCCGCCGATGTCGAGCGTGCGGAAGGTCACCGGCTTGCCGCCTGTCTGCTTCAGCACATTGCGATAGAAAGCTTCCTGCTCTTCCGCCTTCGGCATGGTCGAAGCGATCATGAACTGGAGCTCAGTGCGGAAGAGGCCGATGCCTTCAGCTCCCGCCTCGTTCAGATGCGGCAGGTCGACCAGCAGGCCGGCATTCATCTGCAGCGTGATGCGCTTGCCGTCCTTGGTCAGCGGTTCGACGTCCTTGAGCGCTCGGAACTGTGCCTGACGCCGCGCCCGGAAGCGCACCTTCTCTTCATAGGCGCGCTGCAGGTCGCCGAGCGGGCGCAGATGCACCTTGGCGTCGTCACCGTCGATGATGATCGCATCGCGGTTTTCAGCAAGTGCGACCGCACCGGTCGCCTGGCCGATGACGGGGATACCCATGGCGCGAGCGACGATAACCACGTGGCTGGTGACGGCGCCCTCTTCGAGCACCAGGCCGCGCACATTCTCGCGCGGATAGTCGAGCAGTTCGGCAGCCCCCATGGCGCGCGCGACGATCACCGCATCAGTCGGGAAGTCGCTCGCCGAAAGCTTGGCACCATAGCCCGAGAGCTGGCGCAAAAGGCGGTTCGCCAGGTCGTCGAAATCATGCATGCGCTCGCGCAGGTAAGGATCCGTCAAACGGATCATCCGCGCCTTGGTTTCGCTCTGCACCCGCTCGACCGCCGCTTCCGCCGTCAGGCCGTTGCGGATCGCTTCTTCGAGCTTGCGCACCCAGCCGCGGTCATGGGCAAACATCCGGTAGGTTTCGAGCACCGCACGGTGCTCACCTTCCATCGACACTTCGCGGCGCGACAGCATGTCGTCGATCGAGATACGCAGCGACCCCAGCGCCTCGGCAAGCCGCTGCAACTCCTGGTCAGTATCTTCATTCAGAAGGTTGGTGACGACGATTCTCGGCTCGTGCAGCACGACATAGCCAAGGCCGATACCTTCGCCGTAGCTGTTGCCTTCGATCGAGACCGGGCGCGACAGGTCGAGTTCGAGACCGGGCTTGGTGATCTTCTTCAACTCGCCGGTCGCCACCATCTCGGCGAGAACCATGGCGGTCGTCTCGAGCGCCTCGACCTCGTCCTCGCGATAGTTGCGCATCGCCTTGTTCTGGACGACGAGAACGCCGAGCGCGCGGCCGGTGCGCAAGATCGGCACGCCGAGGAAGGAATGATAGATCTCTTCGCCTGTTTCCGGCAGGTAGGTAAAGGCCGGGTGCGACTGGGCGTCGGAGAGATTGAGCGGCCGCGCCGAGGCGGCAATCGTGCCGACGAGGCCCTGCCCCATCTTCAATTGCGCCAGGTGGACGGCGGCCTTGTTCAGGCCTTCGGTTGCGTAGAGTTCGAGAACACCGTCGGAACGCAACACGTAGACAGAACACACTTCCGCGACCATGTTCTGCGCGATCTGGCGCACGATACGGTCAAGGCGCTCCTGCGGCTCCAGCGGTTCCGCCATCAACTCGCGCAACCGCTTGAGGAGAACGCGCGGACCTGCGGAAAGGTCTCTCATCGCGTGGGGTCTCCCGAAATAGAATAGACGGGGCAATGGGAGCCGCGGCCAACCCAGCCGCGAATCCCAAATCGGTCACCAGTCGATTAACTCTTATCGAGACCGTAAGCGGAATGCAAAGTGCGAACCGCCAATTCGGCATAGGGACCGTCGATCAGGATCGAAATCTTGATTTCGGAGGTGGTGATCGCCTTGATGTTGATGCCCTTGTCGGCAAGCGCCCGGAAGGCGGAGGCGGCAACACCGGCGTGGCTGCGCATGCCGATGCCGATGACCGATACCTTGACGAGGCCGGCTTCGGACTGAACGACGTCGTAGCCGATCTTGTCCTTGTTGTCGCCGAGCACCTTCAATGCCTTGTCGACGTCGCCCGAGGGAACCGTGAAGGTCATGTCGGTTTTCGAACCATCTTCCGAGATGTTCTGGACGATCATGTCGACATTGATATGGGCTTCAGCCAGGGGGCCGAAGATCGCGGCGGAGACGCCCGGCCGATCGGCGAGACGGCGCAGCGAAATCTGGGCTTCATCCTTGGCATAGGCAATGCCGGTTACGACTTCCTGTTCCACGATCTCATCCTCATCACAAATCAGCGTACCGGGCGGATTGAGAAGGTCACCCATGCCCGGCGCATCGGGATCTTCGAAAGACGAACGCACGAAGGTGCGGACCTTGTGCACCATGGCGAGCTCCACCGAGCGCACCTGCAGCACCTTGGCGCCGAGCGATGCCATTTCCAGCATTTCCTCGAACGCGATCTTCTTCAGCCGCCGCGCCTTCGGTTCGATGCGCGGGTCGGTGGTGTAGACGCCATCGACGTCGGTATAGATGTCGCAACGGTCGGCCTTGACCCCTGCGGCGATCGCCACCGCCGAAGTGTCGGATCCGCCGCGGCCGAGCGTGGCGACGCGGTTGTCGGGACCAAGTCCCTGGAAGCCGGCGATAACGGCGACCTGGCCCTCGCCCATGCGGCGGATGAGTTCGGCACCGTCGATGTCGAGAATGCGGGCGGCGCCATGGGCGTTGTCGGTGCGGATCGGGATCTGCCAGCCCTGCCAGGATCGGGCATTGATGCCCATCGACTGCAGCGCGATCGCGAGAAGACCGGAGGTGACCTGTTCGCCGGAAGCGACGATCGCGTCGTATTCGCGCGCATCGTAGAAGGGCGAGTTGGCGCCGGTTGCCTTCGGCATGTTCTGCACCCAGCCGACGAGCTCATTGGTCTTGCCCGACATGGCGGAAACGACGACGGCAACCTCGTGGCCGGCATCGACCTCGCGTTTCACATGGCGGGCGACATTGTGGATGCGTTCCAAATCAGCGACGGATGTCCCGCCGAATTTCATCACGATGCGTGCCATGTGCCTCTACCGGTACCCAATATGCGCGCTTGCGGCGCGCGTGACAGGAATGCCCCCGTCGGCGCCCGACGGTCAAAAAGCTTGGGAGACTTCTCGGACATCGGCAGTCACCGCTTCGGGGAGCGGAAAGTCGCGGCGTCTCTTAGCGGATCAGGGGGCGGCACGCAATGGCAAGGTGGCAGGAATAAGGCACCAGGCTCGAGGACCGGAAACGTGCGTCGGCTCTGCACGTGCCACTTGAAATTGCGCCTGTGCCAGCTAGGCTGCCAATGGGTGATTTGGGGATCGACATGCAGACAGGACGCATAGCCGCAACCGTACGCGCTGCCGCCTATCTTGCAGGCACCCTCTCGACGTTGCTCCTGTGCGCAGCACCGGCTCGAACCGCAGACTTCGATCCCCAGCGCATGGCGCCGGAAAGTGACTGGACGGTGATCGTCAGCCCCTATGTCTGGGCCGCCAGCCTGAAGGGCGACGCTTCTCTCGCGGGCTTCGACACCGATGTCGACGTCCCCTTCAGAGATACGCTCGACCACCTCGACCTGGCGCTGATGGGCAATATCGAGCTGACCAACGGTCAATGGGGCGTTTATTTCGACGGCCAATATGTCCGCACCAGCCAGGACGAACAGCTGCTCGCCCATGAGATCGGCCTCGACATTACCATGACCAGCCTCGCCTTCGGGGCGTTCTATCAGGTCTACGAACAGGAGTTCGGCGGCAACACCGCCTTCGGCAAGCCCCGGACGCTTTCCATCGAACCGACGATCGGCCTGCGCTGGACGAAGCTCGAAGCGGACGTGTCCGTGGCCGGCTTCAACGCGAACAAGGGTGCCGACTGGACCGATCCCTTCGTCGGTTTACGCGTCAACGCCGATCTCAGCGAACGCTGGAACCTCGTCGCCGAGGCCGATGTCGGCGGTTTCGATGTCGGCTCCAAGCTCAGCGTCAATGCCCAGGCCTATCTCGGATACCGCACCGAGATGTTCGGCCAGCCGACCATCCTGCGTGCCGGCTACCGGCTGCTCTATCAGGATTACGAAAGCGACGACTTCACCGGAGTGAACAAGTTCCGCTGGGACGTGAACCAGCATGGCCCGGTCATCGGCTTTTCCATGCTGTTCTAGCGCTCCGTGCATCCTCGAATGCACGAAGGACGCACCACGACACATTCAACCCGCAAAGGAGAATGGCATGCTGTTCATCGGAAAGTCCGCTGCTCGTTCGGTGACTTCGGCGCTTGCCGCCCTTGTCGTGCTCGGCCAGACCACAGCAGACGCCTGCACCCGCTTCGTCTATCTCGGCCCCAACGACAACATCATCACCGCCCGCTCGATGGACTGGAAGAGCGACGTCGCAACGAACCTCTGGGTCCTGCCGCGCGGCATCGAGAGAACGGGCCAGGCCGGCCCCAACTCGTTCAGGTGGACGGCGAAATATGGCAGCGTCGTTGCGACCGGATATGATGTCTCGACCACCGATGGCGTCAACGAAGCCGGGCTCAATGCCAACCTTTTGTGGCTGGTCGAATCCGAATACCCGAAATTCGATGATAAATCGAAGCCGGGCCTGACGATCGCGGCCTGGGCGCAATATGTGCTCGACAGCTTCGCCACCGTCGAAGAGGCCGTCTCGGCACTCGAGAAAGAGCCTTTCACCATCGTCACCGACAATGTGCCGGGCGAGAACCGCCTGACGACGCTGCACCTGTCGATCTCTGACAGTACCGGAGATAGTGCCATCGTCGAATACATCGGCGGCAAGCAGGTGATCCACCACGATCGCAAGTACCAGGTGATGACCAATTCACCCGTCTTCGACCAGCAACTGGCACTCAACACCTATTGGAAGCAGATCGGCGGTACGGTGATGCTGCCCGGCACCAACCGGGCGTCGGACCGCTTCGCCCGCGCCTCGTTCTATGTCAACGCCATCCCGAAGGACGAAAACCCCGACCGGGCACTTGCCAGCGTCTTCAGCGTCATTCGCAACGTGTCGGTTCCCTATGGGCTCAATACGCCGGAGGAGCCGAACATTTCCTCCACCCGCTGGCGCACCGTCGTCGATCACAAGCGAAAACTCTATTTCTTCGAGTCCGCACTGACGCCGAACACCTTCTGGATCGATCTGAAGAAGATCGATTTTGCCAAGGAGACCGGCAAGGTGATGAAACTCGACCTCGGCGAAAACCAGGATCATACCTATTCGGGCGACGCGACAGGCGACTTCAAGCCGGCCGAGCCGTTCAAGTTCCTCGGCCTGCAGATGTGAGAGTCGCCTACGGCCATTGAAAGTTGCTGACGACAGTGATATTCACGCAGCCGCACTTCAATTCGAGAAAGGGGGGCTGCACGTGATGACATTTTTCCGGCACCACCGCCAGCGTGGCCCCGTCCAAGCCCTGCAGATGCGTTTGCAGGGCTGATCAGATACCCGTTCGCGACGTCGCGATCCTATCCCTGGTCTGCCCAGAGTGATGCAGTGCAGAGCCGCTTCGGTTCGATTGCCTGCATTGTCTTCAAATACCGAGCCGACGCGGCCCTTAGACAGCGCGCTTGCTGTTCCGGGTCCACCCATCCGAAACCCGGCCCTGAAGTTGCCGCCACGGATGTCCAGTCGTCGCTCGTGCAGTCCAGAGAACGACCATGGCCCTGATCAATATCCGCAACCTCGGCGTCAGCCTGAGCGCACCGCTTTTCTCCAGCCTCAACCTTTCCGTTGCTGCCGGTGACCGTATCGGCATCGTCGCCGCCAACGGGCGCGGCAAGTCGACCCTCTTGAAATCGATTGCCGGGACCTTCGATGCGACGACCGGAGACATCACCCGCTCACGCGGCCTGACCGTAGGCCATGTCGAGCAGAACGTCCCGTCGGCGCTCCTTCCGCTTACCTTCCACGACGCCGTCCTTTCCGCCCTTCCGACCGATCAGGCGGAGAATGAAAGCTGGCGCGTCGATATCGTGCTCGACTCGCTGGACGTGCCGGAGGTTTTGCGCCGCCGTGCTGTCGCCGAATTGAGTGGCGGCTGGCAGCGCCTAGTGCTTCTCGCCCGCGTCTGGGTCACCGATCCTGACGCGCTGCTGCTCGACGAGCCGACCAACCATCTCGACCTCGCAAAGATCGCCCGGCTCGAAGCCTGGCTGAATGCCTTGCCGCGCGACGTGCCGGTGCTGGTTGCCAGCCACGACCGCGCTTTCCTCGATGCGACCACCAACCGCACGCTGTTCCTGAGACCCGAGCAATCGCCGATCTTCGCCCTTGCCTATTCGCGGGCACGCGCTGCCCTCGACGAGGTCGACGCGTCGGAGGAACGGCGCTACCAGCGCGACATGAAGGTGGCGCAGCAACTGCGCCGGCAGGCCGCCAAACTCAACAACATCGGCATCAACTCCGGCAGTGACCTTTTGACGGTGAAGACGAAGCAGTTGAAGCAGCGGGCGGACCGGTTGGAGGATGCGACCAAACCCGCGCATCAGGAGCGCTCCGCTGGCGCGATCCGGCTCGCCAATCGCGGCACCCACGCCAAGATCCTGGTGACGCTCGATGACGTTCAGGTCGAGACCCCTGATGGTACGGCGCTGTTTCGCACCGGCAAGCGCTGGATCTGCCAAGGCGACCGCATCGTGCTTCTGGGCGAAAACGGAGCGGGCAAGACCCGGCTCGTCAGCCTGATCCGCACGGCGATCGAGGAACCCGGCCGCACGCCGGAAACGCTGAAGGCGACACCCTCGCTGGTGCTTGGCTACAGCGATCAGGCGCTCGCCGGGCTCGCGGACGAGGAGACGCCGCTTACAGCCCTCTCCCGTCGCTTTTCCCTCGGCGACCAGCGAGCCCGTACTCTGCTCGTCGGCGCCGGCGTCGGCATCGACATGCAGGAAAAGGCAATCGGCCGGCTCTCGGGCGGTCAGAAGGCGCGGCTTGCCATGTTGGTACTCCGGTTGAGGGAGCCCAACTTCTACCTGCTCGACGAGCCGACCAACCACTTGGACATCGAGGGGCAGGAGGCACTCGAGGCGGAACTGTTGAAACATGAGACGAGCTGCCTGCTGGTCTCCCATGATCGCAGCTTCGTGCGCAATGTCGGCAACCGCTTCTGGTTGATCGAGAAACGGCGTCTGATCGAGGTGGAGGATCCGGAAGACTTCTTCGCCTCTGCTGCGGCGAGCGACATCGGATAGGTCCGCATCGATCTCGGCGCCTGTCGGAAGATGGGCGCCGCTTTCGGCTGGTGCTGGCGCACCACGCGCAACCTGCGCCGATCCGGCCCATCGGTGCCTCTTGACTTCGCGGCCCGATCGTCCGACTTCACCAGGGAAGATGCAAGGAGACGGCGACATGAGCGAGACCGCACGCACGACCATCGATCAGAGCGAAGTGGACCGGTTTTCCGCCATGGCCGCCGAGTGGTGGGATCCGACCGGCAAGTTTCGCCCGCTGCACAAGTTCAATCCCGTCCGCCTTGCCTATATCCGCGACAAGGTCGCCGAGCATTTCGGCCGTGATCCCAAGGGCCCGCAACCGCTCAAAGGCCTCCGGCTGCTCGACATCGGTTGCGGTGGTGGCCTCCTGTCGGAGCCGATGGCACGCATGGGTGCCGACGTGCTCGGCGCTGACGCCTCTGAGAAGAACATCGGCATCGCCAAGACACATGCGGCCGGCAGCGGCGTCGTCGTCGACTATCGTGCGGTAACCGCCGAAGCGCTTGCCGAAGCCGGCGAGAGCTTCGACATCGTGCTCAACATGGAAGTCGTCGAGCACGTCGCCGATGTCGATTTTTTCATGACCACCTGCGCCCACATGGTGCGCCCCGGCGGCCTGATGTTCGTCGCCACGATCAACCGCACGATGAAGGCGGCAGCGCTCGCCATCTTCGCGGCCGAGAACGTCCTGCGCTGGCTGCCGCGCGGCACCCACCAGTACGATAAGCTGGTGCGTCCGGAAGAGCTGGAAAAGCCGCTTGCCGCCAGCGGCTTGGAGGTTACGGAACGCACGGGCGTGTTCTTCAATCCGCTTTCCAACCAGTGGAACCTGTCCAAGGACATGGACGTCAACTACATGCTCGTCGCCAAGCGACCGCTCTGACGCTCTCTGATCGGCTGGTCGCAGGCGCGACCTAGGCTGTCTGTCCCTTTGCCAGCCATTCGCGTCTCAAGAGGGCATAGACGAACTCGTCGCCCCACGTATCGTTGAAGCGGTCGTTCTCGATCAGATGCGCCTCGCGCCGCATGCCGAGGCGCTCGACGACACCAACCGAACCGCTGTTGAGCGCATCGAGCCGGGCAAAGATCCGGTGGAAGTTCAGTGTCGAAAAACCGAGATTGAGCACGGATCGCATCGCTTCGGTCGCATAGCCCTTGCCGGCAAAGGCGGGGTTGAAGATGTAGCCGGTTTCCGCCTGCCCAGCCGCCTTGCTTGCGAGCTTCAGCAGGACTTCGCCAAGCACGACGCCGTCGTCCTGGCGCTCAACGGCGAACACCGCGACATCACCATCGTCCTCCAGACGAGGCGCCGACGCCTTGGCGAACTTCGCCCGTGCCGCGGTCTCGTCCAAGGGGGCCTGATAGAGAAAGCGATAGACCTCCGGCAGTCGATGATAGGCAAGGAAGCTCGGGAAATCATTCGCTGCGAACGGCCTGATGATCAGGCGTTCGGTAGAGATGCGGATATCGGACAAAGTCATAGGCTGAAACACTCCCTGCAAATCCGGGAGATGGGTAGCAAGGCCTTGTTTTTAAAGCGTCGACGGGGAATTTTGCGCAGTAAGGGCGATCGGTGTTCGACGCCTGGCCGTCAGTTGACGTCGTCCGGCAGGATCGGCAGCGGCGCAACCGCGATGCCTTCTTCCAGAAGCGCTACCGCCTCGTCCGCCGTCGCCTTGCCGATCAGGCCGCGTTCTTCCGCTTCGCCATAGTGGATCTTGCGCGCCTCCTCCGGAAAGCGCTCGCCGACGTCCTCGGCGTTCTCGCGCACGGTTTTCACCAGCTCGCGGATCTTGGCGATCGTTTCCTTCTGCGCCTGATCCATGATCACCGCGCGGGTCGCTTCCTTCTTGCGTGCGGTGGCAACGGATGGCGCCATCAGTTGCTTGGCAACGGACGCGGAGTTGCAGGTCGGGCAGGAAACCAGCTTGCGTTCGACCTGTCGGTCGAAATCGTCACTCGACGAGAACCAGCCTTCGAACGAATGGCCGTTGTCGCAGGAAAGCGTATAGCGGATCACGCGGCGACGCCTCCCTTCCCGTTGACCGCCACTTCATCGAGCACGAAACTGCGGGCATTCCTAAGATTGGGTATTTTAGCCCGCGCCGAATGCACGGCGGCCACGTCGATCTCGGCAAGCACGATGGCCTCGCCGGTCGGGCCGGCCGAGGCAAGCACCCTGCCCCACGGATCGACGATCATCGAATGGCCGAAGGTCTCGCGTCCATCCTCATGGGTGCCGCCCTGGGCAGCAGCAATGACGAAGAGACCGTTCTCGATCGCCCGGGCGCGCAGAAGGATTTCCCAATGCGCTTCTCCGGTCTGGCGCGTGAAGGCTGCTGGGATCGACATGATCTCCGCGCCGGCAACCGCCTGCTGCCGGAACAGCTCCGGAAAGCGCACGTCGTAGCAGATGGTGAAACCCAGCTTGCCGAAATCGAGATCGGCGATGCGGGCGTTACTGCCGGGCTGATAGGCAGAGCTTTCACGCCAGCTTTCACCGTTGTCGAGATCGACGTCGAACATGTGGATCTTGTCGTAGTGGCAGATCTTGCTTCCGTCAGGCCCAAAGAGCAGGCCGCGATTGGCGATCTTGCCGTCATCAACGGCGATAGGCGTCGAACCGACATGGACATAGATGCCAAGTTCACCGGCAAGTCTTGCCGCTTCGCTGGCGATGATGTCGTTCGCTTCGTCCCTGAGGATTGCCCGCAGTGTCGCGCGGTCGCGCTGCAGCGCGCCGGTCATCTCGGGCGTCTGGACATAGGCCGCGCCTTCCGCCGCAGCTTCGCGTACCAGCCGAACCATGGTCTCCGCGTTCTTGCGCGGGTCGACGCCGGAACACATCTGAATGGCCGCAGCCTTGAAGGTCATCTTCGCCCAACTCCTGGCACGTGCAAGTGACGAGCGGGACGCCATGCTCGCACTAGTCGCATTCCTGCAATTCCGTGTTCACTGCGCTTCAGGCAGCCAGCAGCGCGTCGAGCTTGCCGGCGCGTTCCAGTGCGTGCAGGTCGTCACAGCCGCCGACATGGATGTCGTTGATGAAGATCTGCGGGAACGTCGAGCCGCCCTGGGCCTTTTCGATCATCACCTGCCGCACCTTGGGGTCATAGGTCGCATCGTGCTCGAGGAAGGGTACACCCTTGGTTTCAAGTAGTTTCTTGGCGGCCGAACAATAGCCGCAGAACTGACGCGTATAAATTACGACCGAAGCCATGATCCTGAAACGCTCCTTCGCCGGCCACCATGCCGGACATCTGATTGTCATATAAGACCGGAGATGGCTCTTGCAAAGGTTAAAACCGTAACCTGCCCGGCCCCGGCGCGCTTCAGCGCCCGGGTGGCGGCAGAGACGGTTGCGCCGGTCGTATAGACATCATCGACCAGCACGATGCGTTTCCCCTCAAGATCCGTCTTGCCACGCTCCGAAACGGCAAACGCACCGCGGACATTGTCCTCGCGCGCCTGCCGGGCAAGGCCGACCTGACGGCTGGTACGACGAACGCGCTTGAGAACATTGGGGTGATAGGGCTTGCCGGAAAGCTGGGCGATGGCGCGCGCCAGTTCTGCCGACTGGTTGAACCGCCGCCCCCAGAGCCGAAACGCATGCAATGGCACGGGCACGATCGCCTCTGCCGAGGCGACGGCACCATCGCTTGCGCGGATCATCCACTCCGCCAACATCGGCGCGAGATCGGTGCGGTCACGGTACTTCAGCCCGTGCACCAGATCGCGGGCGATGCCCTCGTGGATCGCAACGGATCGCAGACGGTCGAAAGCCGGCGGGTGGGCGATCGCCTCGGGAGAAACGGAGCCTGGGCCGTGATCGAACGAAAACGGCGTTCCGAGAATGTCGCAATAGGGGCGTTCGATCAGTGGCAGCGTCGACCAGCAGCCGGCGCAGACTGCCCGATGTCGACCGACCAGCCGGCCGCAGCCGCAACATAGCGGCGGGTAGACGAGATCAACGGCGCCGGAAACAAGCTGCCGCAAGGCCCGTGTCCACCCTTCCTGCGGAATAAGCGCTTTCATCCGGTTGACTTTGTTCCTGCAAGGGTTTCTTTGCTGGCCGTTCGCGGAGAGAGTATCGTGGAAAAAATCTTTGACCAGAGCCTCGTCGAGGCGCACCGGGCAAGGGCCCTCAACAACGCGGATCCGAAAGCCGGCTTCCTGCTCGACATCGTCGCCGAGGAGCTTGCCGAACGCGTCACCGTGGTCGAGCGCCAATTCGAGCGCGCTGTGGAGCTGCACGGCTACACCGGCCAGACCGCAGTGCAACTTGCAGCAACGGGCAAGGTGGGCACGATCGAGCGCGTGGAGACGGACGCGCGTTTCGGCACCGAGAACGCGCCGGTGACGGTCGCCTCGCTTGAAGAGGTGCCTGTCGAGCCAGACAGCGTCAATCTCGTCGTGTCGCCGCTCTCCCTGCACCTGACCAACGATACGCCGGGTGCCTTCATCCAGGTGCAGCGGGCGCTGAAGCCCGACGGCCTTTTCCTCGCCGCCATTCCGGGCAGCGGCACGCTGCAGGAATTGCGCGAAGCGCTGCTGGCTGCGGAAGCCGAGCTGACCGGCGGAGCGAGCCCGCGCGTCATTCCGTTTGCCGACGTCCGCGACATCGGCGCGCTGCTGCAACGAGCGGGTTTTGCGCTGCCGGTCACCGATACCGAGACCTACACGGTTCGCTACGATTCGCTGTTCGCGCTGATCCGCGACCTGCGCGCCATGGGTATGACCAGCCCGCTTGCCGCACGCAGCCGCGTCCCGGTCTCGCGCCGCTTCTTCCTGAGGGCAGCCGAAATCTATGCCGAACGCTTCTCCGACCCGGACGGCCGCGTTCGCGCGACATTCTCGATCATTTATCTGTCCGGATGGGCGCCACACGAAAGCCAGCAGAAGCCATTGAAACCGGGCTCGGCGAAGCAGCGGCTGTCAGCGGCCCTCGGCACGAAAGAACAGCCGCTTTAACCCGACGTTGCTTTTGGTCAGAACTCAGGCCCCTACGACGGCCGTCGCAACGGCGTTGTAGAGTGCACTGAGGACGCCGCCGATCTGCTCAGCCCCCAGGATCAGGCTGAGGGAGACGAGAGCAGCGATGAGCGCATACTCGATGGCGATGCCTGCATGTGTGTCGCGAAGGAAGCGTCTCAGCTTGTCCATGCATCCCCAGTCCGGTTCGTGTTCAATCCGAAACGAACGTCAGCACCGGAGAACCGATGGCGTTCAGTTCAGCATCCGCTCTTTCGGCCATCCGCATCGATGATGCAGACCGCCCCGGGCATTTCCTGCAGCACGCTGCGCCGTACCGTGTAGCGCTTGGTGGTCCCGTTCGAAGGGATCGAGCCGGTGGAGATGTTGTCGTAATCGACGGGCGTATTCGCCATGATGCGCTTGTCGGTCTTGGAAGACAGCATCGGCGTCAGGATCAGCGTCAGCGCGATGACCGCCGTTCCGAACAACAGCGACAGATTGAGCACACCCGTCCGGCGGGACTGGCTCGTCACCAGGTCCTTTTCCTGAACCGTGCTCCAGAAATCGTCGTCCACCATCCCAGCCTCGCAAACGCATGAAAGCAGCGAACGCAAGCGCCCTTCCCAAGCTTCGTTCTGCCGCATTGCCTGAAATCGGCACGCCGTTCGCAAACGATACGTACCGAAACTGTATTGGGGCTATCTTTGCGCGAGGGAGATAAACGATCGATTAATAATCAATCAGTTTTCGGGTAGGTTCAGAGCAAATCCATGAGAAACGGGATCAGCGGTTCGTCTGCCGGCGGCATCGGGTAGTCGCGCAGGGCCTTCGGCCGTACCCATTTGATCGCCTGCCCCTCGCGACCGGTCGCAACGCCCTCGTAGCGTCGGCAGACATAGAGCGGCATCAGCAGATGAAAATCGTCGTAGCTGTGGCTGGCAAAGGTGAGCGGCGCGAGGCAGGCAACCTTGGTGCGGATGCCCAGTTCCTCGTCCAGTTCGCGGATCAGTGTTTCCTCCGGCGTTTC
This sequence comes from Ensifer sp. MJa1, assembly GCF_037026475.1. Lineage (NCBI taxonomy): Bacteria > Pseudomonadati > Pseudomonadota > Alphaproteobacteria > Hyphomicrobiales > Rhizobiaceae > Ensifer > Ensifer sp. MJa1. The sequence continues at coordinate 23,714 of NZ_JAKUMO010000010.1, forward strand.
GCCGGCTTCCACCTTGCCGCCCGGAAACTCCCAGAGACCCGCGAGCGACTTTCCCTGCGGCCGCTGGGCCAGAAGGATACGCCCGTCGCTGTCGACCAGCGCGCAGGCAGCGACGAGGACGATCTTCTTTCCGTTGACGTCCATGTTCAGGCCTCAGGCGTTCTGTAGATGTAGCTGTAGACTTCCGAGAAGCCGGCGCCGCGATAAAGGGCGACGGCGGCAGCGTTGTCGGCCTCGACCTGCAACCAGGCCTTCTTGGCGCCGCGCAGGCGCGCCCATCGCAGGCAGACGTCGAGCATGGCCTTGCCGACGCCCTGGTTGCGAACCCGCTCGTCGACGGCAAACTGCATGATACCGGCGAGATCGTTGTCCTGCACCACAAGCGCCACGGCCGTCGGTCCGGTCTCGGCATCCTCGAACAGGAACAGGCCGCTTTCTGGCCTGATCGCATTGATGATCTCGGCGAGCGCTGCCTTTTTCTTCGGATCGTTCTTGCCGATGCCAATGCAGGCGTCGACGAAGCGGCCGACATCCTTGATCGGCAGGTGGTCGATACCATCGCCGAACTCACGCTCTGCAATATCGGCCGTCATCACCAGGCTGCGGCTGAACGCCGTCCAGCCCTCGGCATCCATGTGCGCAACGAGCTGCGGCGGTGTCAGCGGCGTCTGGCGCACGGTCAGCGGCCGGCCGTAGTCAGCAAAGCGCTTGGCGGCCTTTTCGAGCCGAACCGGAATGTCGCGGTAGTCGGACGGATCGAGCGGATTGACGGAGTTGAGGCGTTTGGAGTCATGCCCCGCATTAAGCCGGACCAGCCAGCTACCATCATACTGCACCGAAGCTGCCGGCCAGGCGCGAAAGCCCACAGCCTCAAGACGCCGCACGCTCGGCAGATCCACCATCGCCACTTCCCCAGCTTCGGCCGCAACATCCGCTGCTGGCCGAGTATCACTCGATGTCATCTTGCTACCTCTGGTCAGCCCGGATCACCAGGCTGATTGCAATCGTCAGACTGGAGCATCAGCTCCGGTAGTCGCCGTTGATCTCGACATATTCCTTGGTCAGGTCGCAGGTATAGACCGTGGCACGACCGGAACCGAGGCCGATCTCGACGCGGATCGTTATGTCCTCTTCCTTCATGACGGCGGTGGCGGCGGCCTCCGAGTAGGAGGCGTCGCGTTCGCCCTCGACAGCGACGCGGACATCGCCGAACCAGATGGCCAGCCGGTCGCGCTCGGCCATCTCGCCGGACTTGCCGACGGCCATGACCACGCGGCCCCAGTTGGCGTCTTCGCCGGCAACGGCGGTCTTGACCAACGGCGAGTTGGCGATCGAAAGCGCAATGCGCTTGGCAGCCGCGTCGTTTTCCGCGCCTTCAATGGTGACTTCGACCATCTTGCGCGCGCCTTCACCGTCTCGCACCACCTGCAGCGCGAGATCACGCAGCAGATCGTTCAGCGCCAGGCGGAAGCCTTCGAGCCGCGGATCGGCCGCATCGGAAACGGCCTGTTGGCCGTCCGCTGCCGCAGCGCCCGTCGCAAAGAGCATCAGCGTGTCGGAGGTCGAAGTATCGCTGTCGACCGTGACCGCGTTGAAGGTCGGACCGACGCCGGCCGAAAGCAGCGCCTGCAGCGCCGCAGGGGCGATGTCGGCATCGGTAACGACGAAGGAAAGCATCGTCGCCATGTCGGGCGCGATCATGCCGGCACCCTTGGCGATGCCGTTGATCGTCACCTTGACGCCGCCGATCTCGGCCGAGCGGGTCGCGACCTTCGGATAGGTATCCGTCGTCATGATCGCCTTGGCGGCTTCGAACCAGAAGTCTTCCGTCCCGCCTGTCGCGAGATTGTCGAGTACGCCTGCAAACTTGGTGGCATCGAGCGGCTCGCCGATGACGCCGGTCGAAGCAAGAAATACTTCGCTCTCAGCGCAACCCACTGCCTTTGCCGCGGACTTCGCAGTCAGCTGCGTCGCCTCGCGGCCCTTCTTGCCGGTGAAGGCATTGGCGTTGCCGGAATTGACGACGACGGCACGGGCCACGCCGCCGGAGAGGTTTTTGCGGCAGAAATCGACCGGAGCCGAAGGGCACTTGGACCGGGTGAAGACACCAGCCACGGCGGCCGGCCGGTCGAACACCATCATCAACACGTCTGTACGGTTCTTGTACTTGATGCCGGCGGCAGCGGTTGCCATGCGGACACCGCGAACGGAAGGCATTTCGGCGAAGGTTTTCGGAGCGAGCGGAGAAACGGAGCCGGACATGGGAAACCTGCTGTGACGAGATTGGATCTAAAGTGGGACGAAGAAAACTGCGCGGCTTTCCGCCTTCGTCCCGCTACGACTTCATACCGCGATCTTGCGACAAATGCCCGAACGGTTTTCACCGCCGGGCATCGACAAAAAGCGGTAATGGCAGGTCCCGCCTGAGGCAGGACCTGTCAATCGGATTACTTGGCTTCCTGCGCCTTGTTGGCCTCGTCATAGGCCTTCTTCAGCGCTGGATCGGAGATCTCGACGCCCGTGCCCTTCTTGGCAGCGGCAAGCAGCTCAACGTACTTGTCGCGCATGACGAGCTGACGGACCTGCGGCTCGACCTGCTCGAACGGCGGCGGGGTCTGCGGACGCTTGTCTTCGACCAGGATCACGTGGTAGCCGAACTGCGTCTTGACCGGGGTCTTGGTGTAGGCGCCCTTGTCGAGCGTGAACACGACCGCTTCGAACTCCGGCACCATGCGACCCTTGGTGAAATAGCCGAGGTCACCACCGTCATCCTTGTTCGGATCAGACGACTTCGCCTTGGCGAGCTCGATGAAGCTCTTGCCCGCGTCGAGTTCCTTGATGATTTCCTTGGCCTCATCCTCGGTCTTCACCAGGATATGACGCGCCTTGACCTCTTCCTGCACCGGGATCGCAGCGATCTCCTTGTCGTAGCGCGCCTTCACCTCTTCCTTGGTGATCGCGTCGACGACGTGCTTCTTGAAGTAGGCATTGTGCAGTTCGCGCTCGGTCAGGTATGCGACGCGCTGCTTGAAGGTTGCATCGTCCTGCAGGCCTTCCTTCTCCGCCGTGCTCGACAGCAGCTTGACGTCGATGATGGCCGAGAGCGCTGCGGCGCGCTTCTGTTCTTCCGGCATCTGCTGCAGCTGCGGATCGAGGCCCCCAAGCGCGAGGTTGAGCTCGGACTGACGCACTTCCTCGCCGCCAACCTTGGCGACCACCGGATCGGCGTCTTCCGCCCGCGCCGCACCGTGAACGGCAATTGCCGCAACCAGTGCCGCAGCGGCCAGGGTTTTCAACTTGGACATGCTCACTAACCTTTCACATTGGCCTTTGGCGCAATTGCCTCCGGCTCGTCGCGGCTGCACACCACCAGAATGTGGCGGTTCTGTAGCCGTCCGGCAGCGCAAGTGCGTTGACATAATTCGACCCCCCTCTTATCTGTCACGCAACCTCGCGTCCAGAACAGTTTCCGGGCGTTTCACGGCATTGCGCGGTTTTTCACGGCGCGGCCATGAGACCCGTGGCAACACAAAAGAAAGGACCATTCGTATGGTCAGTCTCGGCGGCCTAGCCCGCAAGTTGTTTGGTTCCGCCAATGATCGTCGCGTGCGCGGCTACAAGGCTCGGGTGGACGCCATCAACGCTCTTGAAGCCGACATGAAGGCCCTGTCGGATGAGGCACTCGCCGCCAAGACCGTCGAATTTCGTCAGCAGCTTGCCGATGGCAAGACCCTCGACGACCTTCTGGTTCCCGCCTTTGCCGTTGCCCGCGAGGCCGCCCGCCGCGTGCTTGGTCTGCGTCCGTTCGACGTCCAGCTGATCGGCGGCATGATCCTGCACGAACGCGCGATCGCCGAAATGAAGACCGGTGAAGGCAAAACGCTGGTCGCGACCCTGCCCGTCTATCTGAATGCGCTTGCGAGCAAGGGCGTACACGTCGTCACCGTCAACGACTACCTCGCCCAACGCGACGCCGGCACCATGGGCCGCGTCTATGGCTTCCTCGGCATGACCACCGGCGTCATCGTCCACGGCCTGACGGACGAGCAGCGCCGCGACGCCTATGCCTGCGACATCACCTACGCGACCAACAACGAGCTCGGCTTCGACTATCTGCGCGACAACATGAAGTATGAGCGCGCGCAGATGGTGCAGCGCGGCCACTTCTTCGCCATCGTCGACGAGGTGGACTCGATCCTGGTCGACGAAGCGCGCACGCCGCTGATCATTTCCGGCCCGCTCGACGACCGTTCCGATCTCTACAACACGATCAACGAATTCATCCCGCTGCTTGCGCCCGAAGATTACGAAATCGACGAGAAGCAGCGCTCGGCCAACTTCTCGGAAGACGGCACGGAGAAGCTCGAAAACCTGCTGCGTCAGGCGGGCCTGTTGAAGGGTGAATCGCTCTACGACATCGAAAACGTCGCGATCGTCCACCACGTGAACAATGCGCTGAAGGCCCACAAGCTCTTCACCCGCGACAAGGACTACATCGTCAGGAATGGCGAGATCGTCATCATCGACGAATTCACCGGCCGCATGATGCCGGGCCGCCGCTACTCCGAAGGCCAGCACCAGGCACTCGAAGCCAAGGAAAAGGTGCAGATCCAGCCCGAGAACCAGACGCTCGCCTCGATCACCTTCCAGAACTACTTCCGCATGTATTCCAAGCTCGGCGGCATGACCGGTACTGCCTCCACCGAAGCGGAAGAGTTCGGCAACATCTACGGGCTTGAAGTGGTCGAAGTGCCGACCAACCTGCCGATCAAGCGTATCGACGAGGACGACGAGGTCTATCGGACGCAGGGCGAGAAGCTCAAGGCCATCATCGACGAGATCAAGTCGGCGCATGAGCGCGGCCAGCCGATGCTGGTCGGTACGACGTCGATCGAAAAGTCAGAGCAGCTCGCCGAGCTGCTCAAGAAGTCGGGTTTCAACAACTTCCAGGTTCTGAACGCCCGTTACCACGAACAGGAAGCCTTTATCGTTGCCCAGGCCGGCGTGCCGGGTGCGGTCACGATCGCGACCAACATGGCTGGTCGCGGTACCGACATCCAGCTCGGCGGCAACCTTGACATGCGCATCCAGCAGGAACTCTCGGACGTCGAGGCCGGCCCGGAACGCGACGCCCGCATCGAGGCAATCCGCGCCGAAGTCCAGAAGCTGAAGGAAACGGCGCTCGCCGCCGGCGGCCTCTACGTTCTTGCCACCGAACGTCACGAAAGCCGCCGCATCGACAACCAGCTTCGCGGCCGCTCCGGCCGCCAGGGAGATCCGGGTCGCTCCAAGTTCTACCTGTCGCTTCAGGACGACCTGATGCGCATCTTCGGCTCCGACCGCATGGACAGCATGCTGCAGAAGCTGGGGCTGAAGGAAGGCGAGGCGATCGTCCATCCCTGGATCAACAAGGCGCTCGAACGCGCCCAGAAGAAGGTCGAGGCGCGTAACTTCGATATCCGCAAGAACCTCCTGAAGTACGACGACGTTCTCAACGATCAGCGCAAGGTGATCTTCGAGCAGCGCATCGAGCTGATGGATGCCGATAGCGTTACCGAAACCGTCACCGACATGCGCACCGAAGTCGTCGAGGACATGGTCAGCAAGCGCATTCCCGAGAAGGCCTATGCCGAGCAGTGGGATGTTGCGGGCCTCAAGGCCGACGTGCAGCAGTACCTCAACCTCGACCTGCCGGTCGAAGCGTGGGCTGCCGAGGAAGGCATCGACGAGGCCGATATCCTCGAGCGTGTCTCTGCCGCCGCCGAGAAGGAAGCCGCCGACCGCGCCGAGCGTTTCGGCCCGGAGATCATGCAGTATGTCGAACGTTCGGTCGTGCTGCAGACGCTCGACCATCTGTGGCGCGAGCATATCGTCAATCTCGATCACCTGCGCTCCGTCATTGGCTTCCGCGGCTACGCCCAGCGCGACCCGCTGCAGGAATACAAGTCCGAAGCCTTCGAGCTGTTCCAGGCCCTGCTCGGCAATCTGCGCCAGGCGGTGACCGCACAGCTCATGCGCGTCGAACTGGTGCGCGAGGCAGCCGAAGCACCGCAACCGGCGCCGCCTGTCATGCACGGCCACCACATCGATCCGCTGACCGGCGAAGACGATTTCGGCGGCGGAACGCTGCTGGCGGCACCGCCGGTGCAGCGCGACGCGACCAACCCATTGTCCTGGGGCAAGGTCTCGCGCAACGAGCTCTGCCCCTGCGGCTCCGGCAAGAAGTACAAGCACTGCCACGGCATCTACGAAGCCTGAGCAGCGCGAAGGAAACGCGACGGCCCTGCCGGCGCCCTTTCTCAACCGGAAAATGCCGCCGTCGTGGCGGCATTTTTTGTTTTCAAAGCCGTCCTTAGCGATCGAACGCCTTCGCGTGACCGGTTTCAGCTATCGCATCGGCTGCCGATTTCAGGGCGACGGCATCGACGCCCGAGGCGCGGAGCGCCCGCGCCGCCACACCATGCGACATGCCCGCGACAATTCCGACGACATGCGCACCGAGCAGCGGGCTGTGGTCCCTGCGGGCTGCCGCCAGTTCCTGCATGATTTCCTGGCCCGAGGGGGCAGCCTGATAGACGCCCGCATTTGCCGACATCGGCGTATCGGCCGGCATATCCGCGTTCAGACCGATCGAGCGAAGGGCATTGTCATATTGCCGTTCGATCGCCGCTCTGAGCGCGTCAGGCTTAACACCTACCCGTTCGAAGGCGAGACGCGCGGTACCATCCGGCAGATCGAGCGCGGCCAAGAGGAAGTGTTCGGCCCCGGGTTCCCGCTGCTGATCTTGCAGAGCGTGGGCTTCCGCCCGCTCGCAGAGAAGCTTGATGGTGCTCATGTCATGGAGCTTCGATTTTATTCCTTGGAACATCGCAATCCCCTTATGTGGAACTGTTGTCTGCGGCCACGTCCGATAGTCGCTTGTGGGCCGCCTGTTTGGTGATCCCGAGGGCTTGGGCAATCCTGGACCAGGACCAGCCCTGGCGCAGGGCTGAAGACACCGCCTGGCGCTCTATCTTGTCGGCCAGTCGGCGCAGAGCGACGACAGCGGCAAGAGCCTCGTCGGGATCGGTCGGAACGGTAATGTCGTGCAGGTCGACCATGCGTCAACTTTAGTTGACGATACCGGCAACGTCAACAAAAGTTGACGGCGACTGGAGCCTGCCGACACTGTCCCCAATCGGTATGGTTGCCCCCGTTCGTTACAACCGCGTTGAACCCTTTGTTAACGCTGTTCTGGCAGTACTGAGACCCTGTATTGCGTAATCTCAGGGTGTCCTCGTGTTCATGGCGGTATGTCAAACGGCCGGACGAATCCTGCCGTCGGCGCTGAGACACCACGTCTGTGCGCTGATCGGCGGGCTCGTCGCCATTCTGACCGGTTCCGACATCAAGAGCACCGCGCGCCGCATGGCGCTGGTCGCTTTCACCATCCGCATCGTCAGCGCGGCCATCGCCTTCCTGTCGCAGATCATCCTGGCCCGGCTGATGGGCGAGTTCGAATACGGCATCTTCGTCTTCGTCTGGGTCCTCGTCATTCTCTTCGGCAGCCTCTCCTGCGTCGGCTTCCATTCCGTCGTGATCCGTTTCCTGCCGGAGTACCAGGCAACGGCAGCCATGGACGAGATCCGCGGCGTGACAACGACGGTGCGCGTCTTCGCGCTTAGCTCCGCAACCACCGTTGCCGTCATCGGCCTTGCCGGTCTCTGGCTCTTCGGAGCCCATATCGAAGCCTATTATCTCGTACCGCTTTATCTCGGCCTCTTCACCCTGCCGATGATATCGCTCGGCGATGTCATGGACGGAACGTCCAGGGCCCACGGCTGGGCGGTCTCTGCCATGAGCCCGACCTTCATCATTCGGCCGATCCTCGTTCTCGTCTTCATGGTTCTGGCGGTCACGGCGGGCGCCGCGCACACGGCACAGACCGCGATGATTGCCGCCATGGCCGCGGCCTATGTGACAACCGTCTCGCAGTTCCTTGTGCTGACTTACCGGCTTCGTTCGCGCTACCTGCCCGGCCCGCGGCGCATCGAGCTTCGTCGCTGGCTCAGGGTCTCGGTCCCCGTCTTCATGGTCGATGGCTTCGGCTTCCTCTTGACCAATTCCGACGTGGTGATCGTCGGCCTTTATCTCGACCCCGCACACGTCGCGATCTATTTCGCCGCCGCCAAGACCATGGCGCTCGTCCATTTCGTCATGTTCGCCGTCAAGGCCGCGGCCGGCCCGCGCGTCGCAAACGCCATGGCCCGTGACCCCAGGCAGATCCCTGCCATTGCGATCGAAAGCGCGCGCTGGGCTTTCTGGCCATCCCTGCTGCTGGGCACGCTCGTCCTTTTGGCTGGTCCGTTCCTGCTGTCGCTGTTCGGACCCGCCTTCGTCACCGGCTTACCGCTCATGATGATCCTGTTTGCGGGCATCCTCGCCAAGGCCTTCGTCGGTCCGGCCGAAACGCTTCTGACGATGGCGGGCCAGCAGACGCTTTGCGTCATTCTCTATGCCGGCGCTTTGCTCGCCAACATTGCACTCAACTTTAGCCTCATCCCTCTTTTCGGACTGAACGGTGCTGCTTTTGCAACCGCTGGTGCTATGTTCGTCGAGGCGATGCTGCTGCACATCGCCGTCCGGCGTACCTTCGGCTTCGCGCTCTTTGCCTTCGCAAGTGCCCGGGCCGGCAACGATAACAACGGGGCTGTCCATCCATGATCGGCAATACCAATCTTCCGAGCGATGCAAACAGCCGGGCCGCACGGGTTCTGGGCGGTCTGGCGCAAGCCGGTGACAGCGGACCGACCGCCGAGCATTTGATCGAGGTCGGCCGCCCCGGGCGCCATCTTGCCATCTACCCGGCCAAGGCCGGCTACGAGTTGCAGCGCGAATTGGACTTCCTGTCGAACCGTGCGCTCGAGCCCAATGTCTTTTTCACCGGCCGCTTTCTAGCGCCCGCCATGCCGCGCCTGGAAGAGCGCGTCATTCGGCTCGCGATCATGCGCGACAACGACGAACGCCGCAGCCGTCTGCGCTTCCTGATGCCATTTTCGATCGAGAAGCCCGGCTTCTCCATCGGTGCGCCGATCATCCGCGCCTGGTCGAACCCGTTCGGACCGCTCGGCGTGCCCTTGCTCGACGCCGAGGATGCAGCAGAAACCATCGACAACCTGTTTGAAGCCTTTGCCGCTCCGTCCACCGGCCTGCCCTCGGTGCTCGTGCTGCCGGACATGCGGCTGAACGGCAAGGTCGCGCGCCTTACCCGCGCCGTCGCCATCGGCCGCAACCTGCCGCTGACGGTGACCGACACTTTCAGCCGGCCGATGCTCGAAAGCCTGCTCGACGGCCCGACCTATCTGCGCAATGCCATCAGCCCCGCGCATTTCCGCGAGCTCCGGCGCCAGTGGAACAAGCTGGAAAAAGAGGGACACCTCACCTACTCGGTCGCCCGCCAGCCTGCCGAGGTTCGCTTGCGCATGGAGGAGTTCCTGGCGCTCGAAGCCTCGGGCTGGAAGGGCAAGAGCCGCAGCGCCATGGTGCTCGACCGCTTCCGCGCCGCCTTCGCCCGCGAGGCGATTACCAATCTCGCCGATGGCGACAGCGTGCGCATCCACACGCTCGACCTCGACGGCCGCGCGATTGCCTCGATGGTGGTATTCCTGATGTCCGGCGAGGCCTATACCTGGAAGACCGCCTATGACGAACGCTACGCGAAGTTCTCGCCGGGCAAGCTGCTTTTGGCGGAACTCACCGAATGGCATCTCGACGACGCCAACATCGCCCGCTCCGACTCCTGCGCCGTGCCCGATCACCCGATCATGAGCCGCTTCTGGCAGGAGCGTGAGGAGATGGGCACCATGGTGATCGGTCTGCAGCAGACCCGGGACCGAGAAGTGCGCCAGGTGGCAGCCCAGCTTCACCTCTACCGCAACACCCGCAACATGGCGCGGATCCTGCGCGACAAGATCAAGGCGCTGGCGGGGCGCTAGCGCAACTCCAGGAAAACTGTGGCGTGGCTATCCGTCCGGAGCTGCGCTGTTTTCAACGAGCGAACCCGGCTCCTTGCCAGACGCTGCGGCGCGTCAGAGCGCCGAAGCCTTGACCTCGTCGCCGCGCGCCTCAGCCGCCGCCTGCTCGCGCAGGAACCGTCGGATAACCTTGCCCGAGGTCGTCAGCGGCAGGCTGTCGACGAAGGCGACTTCGCGCGGATACTCGTGCATCGAAAGCCGCGTCTTCACCCAGTCGCGGATCTCCGCGGCCAGCCGCTCGTCCCCCTCGACGCCGGGACGCAAGACGACATAGGCCTTGACGATTTCGGTGCGGACAGGATCCGGCTTGCCGACCACGGCCGCGAGTTGCACGTCCGGATGCCCGGCAAGGCAGTCCTCGATCTCGCCGGGCCCGATGCGATAGCCGGACGAGGTGATGACGTCGTCGTCGCGGCCAAAGAAGGTGAAATAGCCCTCTTCGTCCATCACCCCCTGGTCGCCGGTCGTCATCCAGTCGCCGATGAACTTCTTCTCCGTCGCCGCCTCATTGCCCCAGTAGCCCAGGAACATCACCGGGTCCGGTCGCTTCACCGCCACCTGGCCAACGCTTCCGGGCGGCAATTCCCGGCCTTCGCCGTCGATGATCGCCACCCTATGACCCGGTGCCGCCTTGCCCATCGATCCCGGTTTGAGGACGCCGAGATCGGCGGCTGACGAGAGCACGATGTTGCATTCCGTCTGGCCATAGAACTCGCTGACCTCGAGCCCGAGTGCCGCCTTCGCCCATTCATAGGTCTCGCGGCCGAGGGCCTCGCCGGCCGAACCGATGGTCCTCAGATTGAGCCGGTAGCGCTCGCGCGGGCTCTGCACCGCCTTCATCAGCCTCAGCGCTGTCGGCGGAATGAAGGCATTGCGCACGTCCATTTCCTCGAGGATGCGGAAGGCCGTATGCGGATCGAACTTCTGCGCCGGCGACGACACGACCGGCACGCCGTGCAGCAGCGACGGCAGCAGCGCATTGAGCAGCCCGCCAGCCCAGGCCCAGTCGGCCGGCGTCCACATGCGGTCACCCGGCTGGGGCAGGAAGTGATGGTGGAACTCGAAACCCGGCAGATGGCCGAGCAGCACGCGGTGCCCATGCAGCGCGCCCTTGGGCGGCCCTGTTGTGCCTGAGGTGTAGATCATCAGCGCCGGATCATCCGGGCCGGTATCGGCAGGCACGAAGCCGGTTGGGTCGCCGGACGCAAGGGCTGCAAATGGGGTCGTGCCCGGCTGAGCGTCACCTTCGGCCAGCACCACCAGACGCAGTTCCGGCAGCCGCTCACGGATCGCGGCGATGCGCTCGAAACCGAAGCCATTTGTGACGATTGCCGCAACACCCGCATCGCGCAGCCTGTACTCAAGCGCCTCGACCCCGAAGAGCAACGCCAACGGCAGCGCGATCGCGCCGAGCTTGTAGATCCCCGCATGCGCAATCGCCGCCTCGAAGCCCTGCGGCAACAGGATCGCCACGCGCTCGCCGGGGGTTATACCCTCCCCTGCAAGCCCCTTCGCAAAAGCGGACGACTGCCGGGCGAATTCGCCATAGGTCAGCGACAGATGCGCACCATCGGGATCGAAATGCTGCAGACAGACACGCTCCGGCGCACGCGCAGCCCAGGCGTCACTGACGGCAACGCCGATATTGAACGTCTCCGGAATCTGCCAGCGGAAGGCGCGGTAGAGTTCGTCGTAGGTCTCTATTCTCGGTAACATGACACTGCCATGACAGATTTCTGCTGCAGCGCACCTAACACCTTCACAGGCCGCAATTCAATGACCGGCGCGGCAAGCACTGGTCAAGGCGCGCCCAAGCCGGAATCAACGGCCGCCAATGATGTCTGTGATTTCATGTGGTGTGGTGGTGCCCCATGCCGGGGTCGAACCAGCACTCCTTTCGGAACTCGATTTTGAGTCGAGCGCGTCTACCAATTCCGCCAATGGGGCTCAGGGAAGTGCGATATCAGCGGCTCGGATTTACACGAAGGTTTTCGCCGCGGTCAACCATCATTTTCAGGATGCCGCAATGACAATCACGAAAGCGTGCGGACCTGTCGTGGCGCCCACGATTTACAGCACGGGCGATCCTGCCTAGAAAGGCGCCATCCAGTTTGCACTGCGGCACGGCCCAAAAGACCTGTCGCCCGTGAGGTATGAATGATCGACGCCGCCACCACTTCCCGCCAGCACCTCTTCATCGCCGTTCTCGTGACACTCGGCATGGCGGCAACCGTCGGCGGCGCGCTGGGCTTCGAGCATATCGGCGGCTACATTCCTTGCGCGCTCTGCCTGCTGCAGCGTGATCCCTACTACTGGGGCATTCCGGTCGGCATTCTCGCCATCGTCGCCAGCGCGCTGAAACTGCCCGCCTGGGTGACCCGCCTGCTGCTTGCCATCATCGGCATCCTGATGCTCGTTGGTGCCGGCATGGGCGTCTACCACGCCGGCGCGGAATGGCATTTCTGGGAAGGCCCTTCCACCTGCGCAACGACGGCGCAGGGCGTCTCGTCCAATGTCGGCGACCTGCTCGGCGATCTCGATTCGAAACACGGCCCGTCCTGCACCGAAGCGGCCCTGCGCGTGCTTGGCCTCTCCTTTGCCGGATGGAATGTGATTGCCAGCCTGATCCTTGCGGCGATCGCGTTTCGCGGTGCGGCACGGGCGCGCTGATTGCAAGATCGGCGGGGCAGCAGTTCAAACATCTGGGGTGACCTTGCGCGTCTGAAAGAACGCGCGCCGCTGTAGAGGCCGCAGCGGCACCGGGCTTGCAAAAGCGCACGCACCTATCCCGATCCCGCTCTGGGCTTGATCCGGCAGGCAGGCACGAACAGCCTCAAGGCTGCAGTTCGACATCCCAGTAGAGATAGTCCATCCAGCTTTCATGCAGATGGTTCGGCGGGAAGAGCCGGCCGTTGTTGTGCAGGTCCTGAACCGTCGGCTGGAAGGGCCTCTGGTGCGGGAACATGCCGGCCTGCTTCGGCAGCTTGCTGCCCTTGCGAAGATTGCAGGGCGAGCAGGCTGCGACGACATTGTCCCAGGTCGTCTGGCCGCCGTGAGCGCGGGGCACCACGTGATCGAAGGTGAGATCGTCGGGCGAACCGCAATACTGGCATTCGAATTTGTCGCGCAGGAACACGTTGAACCGGGTGAAGGCCGGATGGCGTGAGGGCTGCACGTAGCTCTTGAGGCAAACAACGCTCGGCAGTCGCATCGAGAAACTCGGAGACGACACCGAATGTTCGTACTCGGCAAGGATGTTTACGCGGTCAAGGAAGACGGCCTTGATCGCGTCCTGCCAGGACCAAAGCGACAAGGGGTAATAACTGAGCGGCCGATAGTCAGCGTTCAAGACGAGCGCTGGTAAGGCCTGCGGTGAGACTGCAATCGTCAAGCGTATTCTCCTGATCGATTCGGCATCTGCACCTTCTATATTAGGCCCGTTGCAACAGGATTGTGAAGCCGGAAACAAAAATGCGTGCGCTGGATTCGCTTTTTCCTTCAAGGTGTCACAGGAACTGCATCGCGACGCATTTCCTGTGCGTAATAGGCCCAGAAGAGCCGGGCAGCGACGCTGCGCCAGGGTGACCAGGAGGCAGCCAGCGAATCAATTTCGCGCGCCGTCGGACGCAGTTCGAGGCCGAGCCCGTGGCCGATGGCGTTCTGCAGCGCGATGTCGCCGGACGGAAAGACATCCGGATGCCCGGCGCAGAAGAGCAGATAGACCTCCGCCGTCCAGCGGCCGACGCCCTTGATCGCGGTCAGTTCCCGGATCGCCTCACCGGCTTCCGCGTCGCAGATCGCATCAAGATCGATCTCGCCGCCGACAACCACTTCGGCCACCCGGCGCAGGGCGTCCGCCTTGGCCCGCGACAGCCCGATCACGCGACAATCCTCGTCGCTGAGCGATAGGACTGCGGCCGCGGTGACCTCGCCGAGCCTCTCCTCCATCCGCCGCCAGATTGCCGCCGCGCTCGCCTTCGAGACCATCTGCGACACGATGATGCTGGCAAGGCCACGATAACCGGGGTCGGTTCGCCTGAGCGGCACCGGCCCCGCCTTGGAGACGACCAGTTCCAGGCGCGCATCGAGCATCACCAGACCGGAAAGCCCGGCCTCGATATCCTCATGGGTCCGGATGATGCGCATGCTGCCTCCACAAAGCGGATGATTTTTATACCCCTTCCATGGCAAAGGGAAACGATGCCAGACACGCAACCCGTTTTCCGTTTTGCCCCCAGCCCGAACGGCCTGCTCCACCTTGGCCATGCGCTCTCCGCGGTGCTGAACCATGACACGGCGAAGGCAGCGGGCGGCAAATTCCTGCTGCGCATCGAGGATATCGACAAGACCCGCTGCCGCCCCGAATTCGAAACGGCGATTTTCGAAGACCTTCACTGGCTCGGCCTCAACTGGGAGCAGCCCGTGCGCCGGCAATCGGAGCACCTCGACGCCTATGCGACCGCGCTGGCCCGGCTGGACGGCATGGGCATCGTCTATCCCGCGGCGATGAGCCGGGGTGAAATCAAGGCGGCGGTTGCAAAGGCCGAAGCCGTCGGCCGGAGCTGGCCACGCGACCCGGACGGCAGCCCGCTTTACCCGGGGCAGGAACGCGAAAGTTCAGCACGTGAGCGTGCGGACCTCATCGAAAGCGGCAGAGCTTACGCCTGGCGGCTCGACATGCAAAAAGCGATTGGCCTTCTCGGCGATGCTCCCCTCACTTGGATCGAAAGCGGCGCCGGACCTTCGGGCGAAGACGGTATCATCGTTGCCGACCCCGCAGCCTGGGGCGACGTCATCCTGTCGCGCTCCGATGCGCCGTCGAGCTACCACCTCTCCGTCACCGTCGATGACGCATTGCAGGGCATCACCCATGTGGTGCGCGGCCGCGACCTCTATCATGCGACCTCGGTTCACCGGCTGCTTCAATCGCTTCTCGGCCTGCCCGAGCCGCTCTACCACCATCACCGGCTGGTCCTTGGCACCGATGGACGCAAGCTCTCCAAGAGCAATCAGGATACCGGCATTGCCGCCTTTCGCTCCGCCGGTCATTCGCCCGAAGATGTACGGGCGCTAATCGTCTAGATCCTGGTCGTCGCGGGCCGCCTCACCGCCATTGCGAAACTGGAAGCTGCGCCGCACCATGCGCTTGACCCGGTATTTGAGGATCGCCGCGTTGATCTCGGCACCGATGATGAAGATCGCTGCGATCATGTAGAGAAACACCAGCACGATCATGATCGACGCCAGGCCCGCATAGGTCGAGACATAGGTGGCGAAGGTCGCGAGATAGGAAGCAAAGGCATAGGCGCCGATCGTCCAGCAGACGAGCGTCAGCACGATGCCGGGCAGCACGTCGACCACCTTGCGATGACCGTCCGGCAGCCAGAGATGCGACACCAGCAAGCCACCGGTCAACATGACGAGCGCGAGCGGCAGGCTCCAGTTGTCAACCGTCGCCAAGACGCCGCCGAGCCACGGCCACCATTCCCCGGCGTAACGCACCGCTAGCGGCACGGCGACCAGCAGGATGCTGAGCGCCGCGAGGATCAGCACGCCGGCAAGCACGAAGCCGAGGCTGGCAAGCCGGGTGACGTACCAATAGCGGCTCTCGGTGACGCGATAGGCGCGGTTGAGCGAGACGCGCAGCGCCTCCACGCCGTTGGAGGCAAAATAGGCCGCAGCAAGAACGGAAATGGTCAAGAGCCCGCCGCGCGGGATCGTCAGCACCCGCACGATCTCGTCGGCAACCGGTTTGGCGATCGATTCCGGCCAGGCGTCGAAGATCAGGTGGACGGCGGTTTCGGCAAACTGGTCGGCGCCGAGGAAGCTTCCGAGTGCGGTGCCGAAGATCAGGAAGGGAAAGACCGCAAGCAGCGACGACAGGGCCACATGACTTGCCATCGCCCAACCGTCATCGAGGCTGAAATGCCAGAGCGCATCGAACACGACTTTCCAGGTGATGCGTATAAACGCTGGCATTCCATTCCGATCCTAATGGCGCCGAGACCGACACTTCCGCACTGGCGTCGCAGCGTCTTTCCCCGGCTTCAAGCATGACCCCGCGCGACAACGCTGGCGGGATCCGGCTTGCGCAATTCAATTGTATCCCGCCGATGAATATGGGAAACGGAGGCAGGATTTCTACAGGAATCGATCGGATGGCTGATCGCCCCACAATCATTGTCACCGGATGTTCGTCCGGCATCGGCGCCTATTGTGCCCGCGCCCTTAAGGCCGACGGCTGGCGGGTCTTTGCCACCGTGCGCCGCGAAGAGGACCGCCAATCGCTTGAAAGCGAGGGGATCGAGACCTTCATCATGGACTACACCAAGCCGGAAACCATCGCCGCACTGGCGGATCAGGTGCTGGCCCTTTCCGGCGGCCGCATCGACGCGCTCTTCAACAACGGCGCCTACGGCCAGGCGGGTGCGGTCGAGGATCTGCCGACCGAGGCGCTCCGGCTTCAACTCGAAACCAATGTCATCGGCTGGCACGACCTGACGCGGCGGGTGATCCCATCGATGCGGGCGCGCGGGCACGGCCGTATCGTGCAATGCTCCTCCATTCTCGGCATCGTGCCCTATCGCTGGCGCGGCGCCTACAATGCCTCAAAATTTGCGATAGAGGGCCTGTCCCTGACCCTCAAGATGGAACTTGCCGGCAGCGGCATCGAGGTCAGCCTCATTGAACCGGGGCCGATCGCCTCGAGGTTCACCGCCAATGCGGTCACCTATATCGAGCGCTTCATCGACCTCAAGAATTCCGTGCACCGCGTCGAATATGAACGGCAGATGCGGCGTCTCAGGGGCGAAAGCAAACCCGCCCCCGGAAAGCTCGGACCGGATGCGGTCTACGCGGTTTTGAAGCATGCGCTGACGGCAAAGAAACCAAAACCGCACTATATTGTAACAAGGCCCGCCAGGCAGGGCGCGCTTCTGAAGAAGCTCCTGCCGGCAGCTCTGTTTTATCGCATCATCGGCCGACTAGGCTGAAACAGAATTGCAAGGAAGAGTTCGATGTCCAGCTTCTTTACCGGCCTGACCCTGTTCGTCATGGGCCTGGTCGTGATCGTGCTGATCCGCGGCTTGGTCAACATGGCGAAGGGCGGAAGCGGCAACACATCCAACAAGCTGATGCAGGCCCGTGTGGTCCTGCAGGCGATCGCGATCGCGCTGATCATGCTGACCCTGTGGATCACCGGCGGCGGCCGCCCGAGCTGAATGACGCAATTCCGGACGGAAAGCCGTTCCACACCTTTCCTGGAATTGCTCTAGAGGACCGTGACGACAGATGGTGAAGCTCAACAAGATCTACACCCGGACGGGTGACAACGGCACCACCGGGCTCGTGTCAGGTCCGCGCCGGCTGAAGAGCGACCTGCGGGTCGATGCCTATGGCGCGGTCGACGAAACCAATGCCTTTGTCGGGCTCGCACGCCAGCACACCGCCAGCATCGCCGATCTCGATCAAACGTTGATGCGGATCCAGAACGATCTTTTCGATCTCGGCGCCGATCTCGCCACCCCCGATACCGGCGAACCGCCGCACTATGAGCCGCTCAGGATCGTGGCGGCACAGGTGACGTGGCTCGAAACCGAAATCGACCGACTGAACGCCGATCTCGAGCCTCTGCGATCATTCGTGCTCCCGGCCGGAAGCCCGGCCTCCGCCGCCCTGCACGTCGCCCGCACCGTCGCGCGGCGCGCCGAACGACAGATGGTGGCGCTTGCCAATGTCGAAAGTGAGATCGTCAGTTCCGAGGCGATCGCCTACATCAACCGCCTCTCCGATTTCCTCTTCGTCGCGGCCCGCCATGCAAATGACAAAGGTCAAGCCGACGTCCTTTGGATTCCCGGAAAAAACAGATAACGTCCGCCGCCACAGCCCTCCTCAAGCCGGATTCGGCCTGAGGCAGCGTGGCATGGAACGACGCTTCGGGAGAGAGCATGTTCATACCGCTGCACGATGCGAACACCCTGAAGCACATCAAGGTTCAGTACGTCACGATCAGCCTGATCGCCATCAACGTCATCGTCTGGCTGATCACCGGGCCAATTGCCACGGAGGAGTTCGCCAACGCCACGCTTCTCGGTTTCGGCTACATTCCGGCGCTGATCTTCGACTATGCCCAACTCGATCCGTCGCTGGTCATCGTTCCCGACGGCTTCACCTTCGTCACCTATTCTTTCCTGCATGGCGATTTCATGCACCTCGCCATGAACATGCTGTTTCTCTGGGTGTTCGGCGACAATGTCGAGGACGCGCTTGGGCATTTCCGCTACCTCGTCTTCTACCTGCTGTGTGCTGCGGCCGGAGCACTGGCGCACGGGCTCCTCGACCCGGCGTCCGAAGCACCGCTGATTGGTGCGTCCGGCGCCATCTCAGGGGTGGTCGCGGCCTATTTCCTCTTGCATCCGAAGGTGCGTGTCTGGGTTCTGGTGTTTTTCCGCATTCCCCTGCCACTGCCGGCCGCCATTCCGCTCGCTTTCTGGATCGGCCAGCAGTTCTTCATGCTGGTGGTTGATCCGGGCAGCGGCGTCTCCTGGAGCGCCCATGTCGGCGGCATCGTCGCGGGCCTCATCCTGGTGGTCATTTTGCGACGCCGCGACGTGCCGCTTTTCGACCGTACGATCGTCACGCCGCGCGCCGTCCAGCACAAGGCGGAGCCGGTCACGGCGGGGCAGCCGTCACAAGCGGATGCGACAAAACCGCCGATGCCCTGGGGACGCCAGACCTGATCCTGCGGGCTCCAGCGGTCGACAGGCGGCGTGGATTGGATGGGATTTCAAGGGCTTGCAAGCCGACGCCTCTGTCCACATCGCTCACCACGCCGTTATGCGCCTAGGCTCTTGCAAGTGATCATTCTTACGTGTACGTAAACGTCATTCCAATTCTCGGGGTTATATCGATTTAGCGCCATGCACAGCGATTGTAATTGGAGAAAAAACGCGTATCGATGTCGCCAACCGACAATCAGGCGGCTCCGTTAAGGCGCATTTTCCTGCGAAAGCTCTTGGAGGGAAGAATCCATGAAAATACTTGTGACGGTGAAGCGGGTGGTTGACTACAACGTCAAGATCCGCGTGAAGGCAGACGGTTCGGGCGTCGAGCTTGCCAACGTGAAGATGTCGATGAACCCGTTCGACGAAATCTCGGTCGAAGAGGCGCTGCGGCTGAAGGAAGCCGGCAAGGCGGAGGAAGTCGTCGTCGTCTCCGTCGGTCCGGCCAAGGCCGAAGAGACGCTGCGCACCGCACTCGCCATGGGTGCTGACCGCGCCATCCTGGTCGAGACCGAAGACCAGGTCGAGCCGCTCGCCGTCGCCAAGATCGTCAAGGGCGTCGCCGACGCCGAACAGCCGGGCCTGATCATCGTCGGCAAGCAGGCGATCGATGACGATAGTAACCAGACCGGCCAGATGCTGTCGGCGCTGCTCGGCTGGGCGCAGGGCACCTTTGCCTCCAAGGTCGAGATCGGCGATGGCAAGGCGACCGTGACCCGCGAAGTCGACGGCGGCCTGCAGACCATCGACATCAAGCTGCCGGCCGTCGTCACCACCGATCTGCGTCTGAACGAGCCGCGCTACGCCTCGCTGCCGAACATCATGAAGGCAAAGAAGAAGCCGCTCGACAAGAAGTCGCCGGCCGACTTCGGCGTCGACACGGCCGCCCGCCTCAAGGTGTTGAAGACCGAGGAACCGTCGGGCCGCAAGGCCGGCATCAAGGTCAAGTCGGTCGCCGAGCTGGTCGAAAAGCTCAAGACCGAAGCCGGCGTCCTCTAAGTTCAGGAAAGGGAGATTACATCATGGCCATTCTTCTTCTGGCTGACCACGACAGCAACCACCTTTCCGACCAGACCGCCAAGGCTCTGAGCGCTGCCTCCAAGATCGGCGGCGATGTGCACATCCTCGTCGCCGGTGCCGGCGCCAAGCAAGCCGCCGAGCAGGCATCCAAGCTTGCCGGCGTTGCCAAGGTGCTCGTCGCTGACGACGCCTCGCTTGCCAACAACCTGGCAGAGCCGCTGGCAGCGCTGATCGTTTCGCTCGCCGGCAACTACGACACCATCATTGCGGCCGCGACCTCGGTCGGCAAGAACGTCATGCCGCGCGTTGCAGCCATGCTCGACGTTTCCCAAGTCTCGGAAATCATCGAAGTTGTCTCGTCCGATACCTTCAAGCGCCCGATCTATGCCGGCAACGCCATCCAGACGGTGCAGACGACCGAGGCCAAGCGCGTCATCACCGTGCGCACCGCCTCCTTCGCCTCGGCCGCGGAAGGCGGTTCGGCGGCGATCGAAAGCGTTGCGGCTGCCGCCAACCCGGGCGTTTCCTCCTTCGTCGCCGATGCCCTGTCGTCGTCCGACCGTCCGGAACTGACCTCTGCGAAGATCATCATCTCCGGTGGCCGCGCGCTCGGCTCGTCGGAAAAATTCCAGGAGGTCATCCTGCCGGTGGCCGACAAGCTCGGTGCCGCCGTCGGCGCATCGCGCGCTGCGGTCGACGCCGGCTACGCCCCGAACGACTGGCAGGTTGGCCAGACCGGCAAGGTCGTCGCCCCCGATCTCTACATCGCCTGCGGCATCTCCGGTGCCATCCAGCATCTGGCCGGCATGAAGGATTCGAAGGTGATCGTCGCGATCAACAAGGACGAAGAGGCACCGATCTTCCAGGTCGCCGATTACGGCCTGGTTGCCGATCTCTTCGAGGTGTTGCCAGAGTTGCAGAAGGCCCTGTAAGCGTTCGCACGGTCAGTCGCTGCGCTGCCTGAAAAGGGCTGGCAAAAGCGCGGACTTGGCATTAACAATCTACCGGGCCGGCCAAACCGGCCCGGTTTGCGTATCTGATGGCGGCCTCACCGCCAACCTCTGAAGATGGATGTTCGCCGCGATGATCAAGACTGTCGGAATTATTGGTGCCGGGCAAATGGGCTGTGGCATCGCGCATGTTTCGGCAATCGCCGGATACAAGGTGCAGATCTATGATCTGGCCGCTGAACGGATCGAAGCGGGCCTTGCCACCATCAACGGCAACCTCGCGCGCCAGGTATCCTCCGGCAAGATGACCGACGAGGCCCGCAAGGCGGCGCTGGCCCTGATCAAGGGCTCGTCCGACATCAACGACCTGTCGCAGGCCGACCTGGTGATCGAAGCTGTCACCGAAGATGAGACGATCAAGCGCAAGATCTACGGCCAGGTATGTCCGATCCTGAAGCCGGAAGCGATCCTCGCGACCAACACCTCTTCCCTGTCGATCACCCGCCTGGCATCGGCGACCGATCGCCCTGAGCATTTCATGGGCATCCACTTCATGAACCCGGTGCCGGTGATGAAGCTGGTCGAACTCGTGCGCGGTATCGCCACCGACGAGCAGACCTTCAAGACCGCCAAGGAATTCGTCGCCACGCTCGACAAGACTGTCACCGTCGCCGAAGACTTCCCGGCCTTCATCGTCAACCGCATCCTGCTGCCGATGATCAACGAGGCGATCTACACGCTTTACGAAGGCGTCGGCAGCGTCGAGGCGATCGACACCGCCATGAAGCTCGGCGCCAACCATCCGATGGGCCCGCTGCAACTGGCCGACTTCATCGGGCTGGACACCTGCCTGTCGATCATGCAGGTGCTCTATGACGGCCTAGCGGACTCGAAGTATCGCCCCTGCCCGCTCTTGGTGAAATATGTCGAGGCCGGCTGGCTCGGCCGCAAGTCCGGCCGAGGTTTCTACGACTACCGCGGCGAAGTGCCGGTTCCCACCCGCTAAATCTGTACGCTTCTGGCATCAAAAACCCGGCGATCCGCCGGGTTTTGTTTTTTGCGCTCCCGCAAGCTGCAGTCAGCTGCCGGCCGCAGGCGCGACAGCAGCGCTGATCAACGCCTTGGCATCGTCGCTGTCCCAGGCGGCCGGGCCGTTCATCGAGCCGATCAGGCAGCCCTTGTCGTCGAGCAGCAGGGTCGCCGGCAGGCCGAAGGCGAGCCCTTCCTTCTTCATGTTGTTGAACACGCCCATGGAGGCGTCGCGGTAATAGGCGAGATCGTGCACCGCGGTTTCGTCGAGAAACGCCTTCGGCTTCTCGTCGTCGCCGACGTCGATGTTGATCGCCACCACTTCGAACTTTTCGCTTCCGAGCGACTTCTGCAGCGCGTTGAGCGCCGGCATCTCCTCGCGGCAAGGCACGCACCAGGTGGCCCACAGGTTGACGAGCAGCGTTTTTCCGTCAAAGGCCGAGACATTGGTCGGTTTGCCGTCCGGCCCATTGAAGTCGAGCGCGATTGGCCGCGGCGACGCCGCCGGTGACATGGCCGCCACCTGCCCCTTCATCAAGGGCGTCAACGTTGCGACCTTGGCCGATGTCAGCGGGCAGCTCGCGCTCGCCGTTTCAGCCGCCCCGCCATTGCCAGACCCGGTCTCCTTCACGTATACCGCTGCCGCACCGACGATCACGCCGAAAAGGGCGGCGAGCGCGAACAGTTTCATGGCCGGGGGGGATTTCTTCTGGTCGGGCATTTCATTCTCCAAGGCGGGCATTCTTCATGGCTGACGGCAATTCCGAGACGAAATCCTCCAACCAGATGTGGGGCGGTCGCTTTGCCTCGGGTCCGGACGCGATCATGGAGGAAATAAATGCCTCGATCGGCTTCGACAAGAAGCTCTATGCCCAGGACATCCGCGGCTCAATAGCGCATGCCACGATGCTGGCGCATCAAGGCATCATTTCGGCTGGCGACAAAGACAAGATCGTTCACGGTCTGAGCACGATCCTGTCAGAGATCGAAAGCGGTCAGTTCGAGTTCTCGCGCCGCCTCGAAGACATCCACATGAACATCGAGGCGCGGCTTGCGACGTTGATCGGTCCTTCGGCCGGCCGCCTCCACACCGCCCGCTCGCGCAACGACCAGGTGGCGCTCGACTTCCGCCTCTGGGTGAAGGAAGAACTGCAGCGCACCGAAAAGGCGTTGACCGGCCTCATCGCCGCCTTCCTCGACCGTGCCGAGGAGCATGCCGACACGGTCATGCCCGGCTTCACCCACCTGCAGACGGCGCAGCCCGTCACCTTCGGCCACCATTGCATGGCCTATGTGGAAATGTTCGGCCGCGACCGCTCGCGCGTGCGCCACGCCATCGAGCACATGGACGAAAGCCCGATCGGCGCCGCAGCGCTCGCCGGCACCGGTTTCCCGATCGACCGGCACATGACCGCCAAGGCGCTCGGATTTGCCGGCCCCACCCGCAACTCGATCGATACCGTGTCGGACCGCGACTTTGCGCTCGAGTTCCTGTCGATGGCCTCGATCACCGCCACGCACCTGTCGCGCCTTGCCGAAGAGATCGTCATCTGGTCGACACCGCAATTCGGCTTCATCCGCCTGTCGGACGCCTTCTCCACCGGCTCGTCGATCATGCCGCAGAAGAAGAACCCGGACGCTGCCGAACTGGTGCGCGCCAAGACCGGCCGCATCAACGGCTCGCTGATCGCCCTGCTGACGGTCATGAAGGGTCTGCCGCTCGCCTATTCCAAGGACATGCAGGAAGACAAGGAACAGGTCTTCGACGCGGCCGAAAGCCTCGAGCTGGCGATCGCGGCGATGACCGGCATGGTGCGCGACATGACGATCCGTGCGGACCGCATGAAGGCGGCCGCCGGTTCCGGCTATTCGACTGCAACGGACCTTGCCGATTGGCTGGTGCGCGAGGCGGGCCTGCCCTTCCGCGACGCCCACCATGTGACCGGCCGCGCCGTGGCGCTCGCAGAACAGAAGGGTTGTGACCTCGCTGACCTTTCGCTCGCCGACCTGCAGTCGATTCATGCCGACATCACCGACAAGGTTTTCGACGTTCTGACGGTCGAAGCCTCCGTTGCCAGCCGCACCTCCTTCGGCGGCACCGCACCCAACGAAGTCCGCAAGCAGATCGCCTGGTGGCGCGCCCGCAACTAGGCGAAACGCGGACATCTGCGGGCGGTTTTCGCCCGCAGAAACAGGGTGCACAAGCGCCTGAAAAATCGGTAAGACATCGCACCTGCATCAGTTCCCGCGAAGGAAAATCACGATGACATTCACGAAGGCGGCCCGGCTTGCGCTTCTGCTGGCGATCCCCGGGCTGGTTCTTGTCGGCTGCGGACGCAAAGGCGATCTCGACCGCCCCGGCTCGACCGCGCCGATCAACACCAAGACGCCGGCCGGAACCGTCGAGCAGAAGGAAAAAGCGGACGATCGTCCGTTCCTGCTCGATCCCCTTCTCTAGTAACGACGCAATCCGCACGGAAAACCGCTTCACACTTTTCCTGGGATTGCTCTAAACCGAGCTTGTTGCCGTGAACCACTTCCAGTACCGCGACGGAATTCTCTACGCCGAAGACGTGCCGGTGACCGACATCGCCCGCGCCGTCGGTACCCCCTTCTACTGCTATTCGACCGCCACGCTCGAGCGTCACTACACGGTCTTTTCCCAGGCCTTTGCCGACGTGGACGCGATGGTCTGTTACGCCATGAAGGCCAATTCCAACCAGGCGGTGCTGAAGACGCTCGGCAACCTTGGCGCTGGCGTCGACGTCGTCTCCGGCGGCGAACTGCGTCGCGCGCTTGCGGCCGGCATACCGGCCAGCCGGATCATGTTCTCCGGTGTCGGCAAGACGCCGCAGGAAATGGACTTGGCGCTGGAAGCGGGCATCTATTGCTTCAACGTTGAATCCGAGCCGGAACTCGAAGTGCTGAACCAGCGCGCGGTGCGCGCCGGCAAGCGCGCTCATGTGTCCTTCCGCATCAACCCCGATGTCGACGCCAAGACGCACTCGAAGATCTCGACGGGCAAGAAGGAAAACAAGTTCGGCATTTCCTGGGAACGCGCCCGCGCCGTCTATGCGCATGCCGCCACGCTGCCCGGCATCCAGGTGACCGGCATCGACATGCACATCGGCAGCCAGATCACCGAGCTGCAGCCCTTCGACGACGCCTTCAAGCTCCTGCGCGAACTCGTCGACACGCTCCGCTCCGACGGCCATTCGATCGACCACGTCGATATCGGCGGGGGCCTGGGCATTCCCTACAAGGACGACAACAACCCGCCGCCGCTGCCCGACGCCTATGCCGAAATCGTCAAGAGCCAGCTGCAATCGCTCGGCTGCAAGATCGTCACCGAGCCCGGCCGTCTGATCGTCGGCAATGCCGGCGTTCTGGTGACCGAAGTCATTTACGTGAAGGACGGTGGCGACAAGACCTTCGTGATCGTCGACGGCGCGATGAACGATCTCATCCGCCCGACCCTCTACGAAGCCTATCACGAGATCCGCCCCGTTCGCATCTCCGCCGCCAACGCTCCGCGCATCCGCGCCGACGTCGTCGGCCCGGTCTGCGAAACCGGCGACTATCTGGCGCTCGACCGCGAAATGGCGATGCCGAAGCCCGGCGATCTCTTCGCCATCAGCTCGGCCGGGGCCTATGGCGCCGTGCAGGCCAGCACCTACAATTCTCGCCTGTTGATCCCCGAGGTGCTGGTCAAGGGCGACCGGTTCCATGTCGTTCGCCCGCGCCAGGACTACGAAGCCCTGATCGGCCTCGATTCGGTTCCGGACTGGCTCGGCTGACGTAAGGTGCGTCGCATCAGATGCGCTCGGCTGGTCTAAGACTTTGAATTGCGGTCTGTTCCCACTCTCGGATCGCGCACGGAGCTCGCGAGCCGCACGCGCGCGAGGAGTATCGACAATCTGTGGATCGCCCTTCCGGGCGATCACGATTGTGTTTGCGCCCTCGTCTTCGCCACAAACGATGGTATCCTGAACAGCCAGTAGGGCCTGCGAAACTCTGCGCCTTTTCCGGAGTCACTTCGCGTTACTATATGTGTCGATCACCAGCGGTGATGAGCGGCCGAAAGGAAACTAGGGCGGATGACGCAATTCCGGCAGGATGACACGCCACAACCGAGGTTTGCGAGAACGCTCGCGCTGAAGCGATTGCTGGCGCGCGCAGTATTGGTCGCCGAACAACTGCTGCCACGTATCCTGCTGCCCGGTTCCATCGTCCTTCTGTTCCTGTCGTTCACCTGGCTCGGCTTCTTTCGTAGCGCACCGTTTTGGCTGCACGCAGCGGCACTCTTCGCTTTTGCCGTCGGCTTTCTCGCATCGCTCGCTTCGCTGACGCGGATCCACCTACCCACGAATGCCGACGCCGACCGGATGTTGGAAGAGCGCAACGCCCTGCCGCATCAGGCAATCCGCGTCCAGCACGACCGCCCGGCGACCGAAAGCCCCCTAAGCGACGCCCTGTGGCGCGAACACCAGGCGCGCATGGCGCGGATGATCGGCGCCCTCGATACGGGCCTGCCGCGGCCCGACATTGCCCGGCATGACCCCTTAGCCTTGCGCGCCGTGCCGGTGCTCCTGGCCTGCCTTGCCTTCGCCTATTCCTACTCCAATCGTGCCGGCCTGCTCAGCGATGCCTTCAGGCTGCCCCAGGCTGCCGTCGAAACCGCCAACATTCGTGTCGACGCCTGGGTGACGCCCCCATCCTATACTGGCCGCGCGCCGATCTTCTTGACCGGCAAGCAGGACGTCGCATCCGTGGCCGGCGAGGCCGGTGTCATCACGATCCCTCAATTCAGCGACCTGACCGTCCGGGTCACGGGTGCGGGCCCCGACGAGATCGTTCGCTATGTGCAGACCGGTGATGCTGAACCGGTTGCCATTCCGGCCGTGGGCGAAAAGGCAAAGGAACCACAAGGCGAACCGAAACCTGGCGAGGCCGGACCGAAAGTCGCCGAAATGGCAACGCCAGAGACCGCCCCCAATCCGAACGCCGTGCGCAACCATGTCTACAAGATCGTTAGGGATGGTGAACTCGTCGTCGGCGATCAGCGCTGGGCCTTCAAGATCACGCCCGACAGCGTCCCGCAAATCTCCTTCGACGGCATTCCGCACCCATCGATCAATGCCGCCTTGGAAATCACCTTCAAGGCGTCGGACGACTACGGGATCGCTCGTGCCTGGGCCGCCATCCAACCGCTCGAGGAGCCAGCCAAGGACGCCCGTGCACTCTATCCCCTGCCGGAGTACCGGCTCGACCTGCCACGCCGCAACCCGCGGGAGGCCAAGGGAACGACCAGCCGGAACCTCAGCGAGCACCCGCTCGCCGGCAAGCGGGTGCGGATCACCCTCGTCGCCCGCGATGCCGCCGGCCAGGAAGGCCGCAGCCCGCCGCAGGACATGATCCTGCCCGCACGCCAGTTCACCAAGCCGCTTGCCGCCGCAGTCGCGGAGCAACGTCAGGTCTTCGCCCTCAACGCCAACGACCTGCCGCGTGCGATCGACCTCAACGATGCGGTCACCGCTCTTGCTGAAGACTGGATCCCGAACCTCACGCATTTCCTGCTGCTGAAATCGGCGCGCACGCGAATGGCGCTCGCCCACAACGACGACATGTTGCGGGACGCAGCCGGATACCTGTGGGAGATCGCGCTCGGTATCGAAGACGGTGATCTGTCGCTCGCCGAAAGACGCCTGCGCGATGCCCAACAGGCACTCGCCGATGCGCTGGATCGCAATGCTTCCGACCAGGAGATCGCCAAGCTGATGCAGGAACTGCGCGAGGCGATGCGCGAATACATGCAGGCGCTGGCGCAGCAGGCGATGAAGGACCCGCGCGTGGCGCGCAATCTCGACCCGAACAACATTCTGCGGCAGCAGGATCTCGACAGGATGATGAACGAGATCGAGAACCTCGCGCGGTCAGGCGCGCGCGATCAGGCGCGGCAAATGCTGTCGGAGCTGCAGCGCATGATCAACAACCTGCAGGCCGGTCGCGGTCAGCAGCAGATGGGCGAACAGAACGACGCCATGCGCCAACAGATCGACAAGCTCGGCAAGTTGCTGCAGCAGCAACAGAAGCTCATGGACGAGACGTTCAAGCTCGATCAGGCCTTGCGTGACCGCATGCAGCGCGGCGACCCGCTGCAGGGCGAGGACAACGAATTGTTCGGTCAGGAAATGCCGCAGGAACCCGGACAGCGCGGCGACCCGAACGGCGAGCCCAGCCCACTCGACGAGATGACCGCCGAGCAGTTGAAGGACGCTCTGAAGCAGCTGAAGCAGCAACAGGATGCGCTTGGCAAGCAGCTCGAAGAGCTCAACAAGGGGCTCGAAAGCATGGGCGTCAAGCCGGGCAAGGGCTTCGACGACGCCAAGCGCGAAATGGATAGCGCCTCCGGCTCACTCGGCAAAGGCCAGGGCGAACAGGCGGTCGGCAGCCAGGGACGCGCCCTGCAGGCGCTGCGTCAGGGCGCCCAGGAAATGATGAACCAGATGCAGGGCCAAGGGCCGGGTCAGGGCCAGGGCGTTCCGCAATATGGCCAGGACGGCCGCGATATCCTCGGCCGCCGCCAGCAGAACATGGGTCAGAATTTTGACAGCACCGTCGAGGTCCCCGATCAGATCGACACGCAGCGCACCCGGCAGATCCTGGAGGAAATCCGCCGCCGGCTTGGCGATGCCCTGTCGCCGGAGGCCGAGCGGCAGTATCTCGAGCGACTGCTGGATATCCGCTGAGCGCACTTTCCAGCGTGGCCAGAGTTGCGCCGACCGATAGGTACGCCCGCACGCGGCAGACGCATGACCGCACGCCGGTGCGACCCGGCCCTTGCGTCGGCCCGTCACCGTCGGCCCGTCACCTGTGGCGATCAGCGATGTATCGAAGCTCCGTCAGGCGGCAAGCGCCAAGGCGACCGCCTTGCGGATATCGGGAAGTGAGAAGGGTTTGGAGATGACGTCGACGATCTTGTCGGCCAGGTCGTCGGCCCGTTCGCGCTGCTCGGCATAGCCGGTCATCAGCAGGATCTTCATGGCAGGAAAGGCTGCCGACGCCTGGTGCGTCAGCTCGATGCCGTCCATGACAGGCATGCGAATGTCGGAGAGCAGAAGATCGAAAGCCTCGGTCTGCAGGCAGGCAAGGCCGTCGGCCCCATCGCCCGCCTCGACGGTCTCATGTCCGTCGAGTTTCAGCGCCCGTGCGACGAAGGAACGCAACGCATCCTCGTCCTCGGTAATCAGGATTTTCGCCATCATGGCCTCCGCGTTCGCTTCCAGGGCGCGGCTTTCACGCCGGCACCCGCACCTGATCCAAAAGCTTACAGCGGGCGTCGGTCGTAGAGGGAGACGCGCGGCGCTGCAGCACCGCGAATCCGATAGGGAATCACCACGCGGTGCATCCCCAACCAACCAGTTTTTCGTTTGTGTTCGGTAAACGTGGAACGACCGGATTTCACGTCAGTCGTCCCAACATGGCACGACTATTCGGCGTCGCCGGTTACCACGCCGACGAAGGGCAGCTCGCGGAATGCATAGGCGACGTCCATGCCATAGCCGACGACGAAGTGGTCCGGGCATTCGAAGCCGACATAGTCGGCCTCCAGTTCGACCTTGCGCTTGACGCGCTTGTCGAGCAGCACCGCGATCGTCACGTTGCGGGCGCCGCGCTCATACATCAGTTCCTTGGCGAAGCGCAGCGTGCGGCCCGACTCCAGAATGTCGTCGATCAGAAGCACGTCGCGCCCGTGCACGTCGCTGTCGATATCCTTGGTGATTTTCACGCCCTGCGACACCGTGCCGGTGCCGTAGCTCGACAGGGTGATGAACTCCACTTCCGGCGCAAGGCCAGCCGAATGCATGGCGCGGATCAGGTCGGCAGCAAAAATGAACGAGCCCTTCAGCACCGCGATCACCAGCAGGTCCTTATGCGGACCGTTGACGATCATGTCGGCAAGCTCGTTGTTGCGCGCAGCGATCGTCTCTGCCGTATAGAGGGGCTCGATATTCTTTCCGCGAACGACGGGCATGCGGTTTCTCCAGCGTTTCATCCGGAAGACACGCGCCTTCCCATGCGCGCCGCTTAGCACAATCAGCGCGGCGAAACACCGTTTTCAGTGAAGGAAACCGTTACATCAGGCATTTTTCCACCTGCATAAGGCAGTCTGGTCATGAAATGGCGGCTCTCGCCGGGTGCGATCACGACGCCCTCCGGCATCACACGGGTGGCCGTGACCTTGCGACCGTTGGCCGCGACCTCGACCACGACGAGCGGCAATCTCTGCTCGACGTCGGAGCGGTTGTCGATCGAGCCGTAGACCGACAACACCCGCATGCCGCCGGAATAGTCGAACGCCGTGGTGATGCCCGATATCGCCAGCGGCTGGACATCGGCCTGCCCGTCGCCGGCAAATCCGACGATCGTGAGGAAGGACGCAAGCGCAAAGCCCGCAACCAGCCCGGCGAAACGGCGTGCCGGCATATCGCGTAGCCGCGTTTCGGCAAGGGACAGGACGCGCTGGGCGAAGGATGGCGCGGCTGCCACGACCGTCAGCGTCGGTCGTTTCCTGCTGCCTGTCTTCCCATTGTCGTTGAACACCGGATAAGGCGCGCGGCGCGCGGCAGCGGTAATCACCTCGAACTCCGCGTCGACATAGTCGGCGCGCCTTGGCGCCTGCGTGCCGCTGCGGCCGCCGCGCTCGGGCGGCAGGAAGTCGGGACGGGCGGGAGCGCCGGCGGTTTTGGTGCGGAAAGCCTGCATGATCATTTCCTCCTGTCCCGCAAGAGGACGCCGCAGGCGCTGGACCCGTCTGTCATCCGCGAAACCATCGGGCAATGCTCGCCCCTGCTCGACCCCTCGGACGTGCAAGAATCTAGGCATTGCATCAAATCTTTCCGACACGTAAACCGGAATGGTTAATGTTTCGGAAAGACGTCGCGAAAGCGGCGTCTTTTCATGGAAATTTAATCGTCGCTTAACCATGATTCTGCTGCCGGTTTTGCCTTTCGGGCCGGTCGTCCTATGCGCGAAGGGCCGGCCCGTCTGTAGACTTGTCAGGGCCGAGAGAGAGACTGGGCTGCCCCTTGATTCATTTTGAGAACGTCGGACTGCGTTATGGCATGGGCCCGGAAATTCTCCGGGACCTGACCTTCGATATTCCGCGCCGGTCGTTTCAGTTCCTGACCGGACCGTCCGGTGCCGGCAAGACCACGCTTTTGAGGCTGCTCTTCCTGTCGTTGCAGCCGACGCGCGGATTGATCCGCATGTTCGACCGCAACATTTCGTCGATCCCGCGCGACGAATTCCCGATGCTGCGCCGGCGTGTCGGCATCGTTTTCCAGGATTTTCGCCTGCTCGACCATCTCACCACCTATGAGAACGTCGCCCTGCCGCTGCGCGTGCGCGGCAAGGAGGAAACGAGCTACCGCGCCGACGTGCTCGAACTTTTGAAATGGGTCGGCCTCGGCGAACGCATCAATGTCCTGCCACCTGTGCTATCGGGCGGTGAGAAACAGCGCGCCGCGATCGCGCGCGCGTTGATCGATCGGCCGGAGATCCTGCTTGCCGACGAACCGACTGGCAACGTCGATCCGCCGATGGCACGACGGCTTCTCAATCTCTTCCTCGAGCTCAACCGGCTCGGCACGGCGGTGGTGATCGCCACGCACGATCTGTCGTTGATGGATCAGGTCGAGGCGCGGCGCATGATCCTTTCGCAGGGGCGGCTCGACATCTATGAGTGACAGCCGCAGCAAGGCTCCAAATGCCGCCCCCGAGCAGAAGCCGGAACAGCAGCAGCGCCGCACCGAGATGCGTGTTCGGCCGACCGGCCCGATCGTGCCCTCGAGCAATGTTTCCGGCCATGCGCTGATGTGCGTCATTGCCATCATGTCGTTCCTCGCCTGCCTCACGCTTGGTGGCGTCAGCATGGTGAGGGCCACGGCCCAGAGCTGGCAGTCGCAGATCTCCCGCGAGATCACCATCCAGATCAAGCCTGACGACAATCTCGACATGGAAAAGGCGCTCGCCGACGCCCGCGATCTGGCGCTGACCTTCAACGGCACCACCGATGGCAAGATCGTCGATCGCGCCGCCACCGCCCGCCTGCTCGAACCCTGGCTCGGCGAAGGCCTTGACCTCGACGAACTGCCGGTACCGCGGCTCGTGATCGTCACCATCGACGAGAACAACCCGCCTGATTTTGCCAGCATGCGCAAGGCGCTGACCGAGACGATCCCGCAGGCCTTCCTCGATGATCACCGCACCTGGGTCGACCGCCTCGTCGCCATGGCCAACACCACGGCCATGATCGGCACCGGCGTGCTGGCGCTGGTCTTTTCCGCCATGGTGCTGACGGTGGTCTTCGCCACGCGCGGCGCGCTATCCGGCAACCGCCACATTGTCGAGGTCCTGCATTTCGTCGGTGCGGAAGCGGGCTTTGTCGCCAAGGAATTCCAGAAGCATTTCCTGCGGATCAGCCTCAAGGGCGCCGGCGCCGGCGGCCTGCTGGCCGCGCTCTCCTTCGCGCTGGCCGGTTTCTGGCAGTCGCGCACGCTGGCAACGCCTGAGACCGACCAGGCGACCGCGCTGTTCGGCACCTTCACCATCGGCTATGGCGGCTACCTCGGCATTGCCGCGATCATCGTCGTCATCGCCATCCTGACGACGGTGACGGCGCGCCTGACCGTCATGCGTACGATCTACGAGATCGATCTCATCCGTTCGGACCCTGGACGGACGGACCTCTACCAGAGCTGAACCGCCGCATGTTTCGCCGCCCCCCGATCTATTCCTCGCCGCAATCTGCGGCTATGTGAAGAGAATCATGATGGCGCAAGAAGTTCGCGGGAGCGGGATGGCCGGAGGAGGCAAATGGCAGGGGGGAGCCGACAATCGCCGGCGGTCCCGTAGCCTCTTGCGCAAAATTCTTCGCCGAACGTTCTTCGTACTCTTGCTGCCGCTCGCGATCGTGGTTGGCGCATTCCTGAACTTCGCCGACACCGTCGCATCGCTGCAACCACCGGCGCACCCGAAAGCCGATGCGATTGTCGTGCTGACCGGCGGCTTCCAGCGCATCGATCAGGCGGTCGATCTGCTCAAGGCTGGCGCCGGAAAGCGCCTCTTGATCTCCGGCGTGCATCCGACCACGACAGGCAGCCAGATCCGCCGCAACACCCAAAGCTCGGCGGACCTGTTCAAGTGCTGCGTCGATATCGGCCACGAGGCCATCGATACCATCGGCAACGCCACCGAGACCGCCCAATGGATCCACGATCGCGGCTACAAGAGTGTGCTCGTCGTCACCAACAACTACCACATGCCCCGTAGCCTGCTGGAGCTTCGACGCACCCGCCCGGAAACGGAATTCATCCCCTATCCTGTCGTCAATTCCGACCTGAAGACGACAAACTGGCTGCGCAACCCGATGGTGCTGAAAGCAATCCTGCTGGAATTCGGCAAGTATTCAGTCGCATCGCTGCGCGATCTCGCCGGTGCCCGCCCGACCAGCGGCCTGCGCACCGACCCTTCTCGCGCCACGCCGGCTGAAGAATGAGGCCGACGAATGGCGTTGCCGGCAGCAAAGTGACGCCGGACAGTTTTCCTTTCGCGCTTATTCGTGTAGGCAGCGATCCATCGGCCTGAAGCGCCGGTCCCTCAAGAACTCGCCTACGAAAGCGTGCCTGATGATCGTCTTGCGTTCGATCCTTTTCAATATGGTGTTCTACGCCAATCTGATCCTGCAGATGATCGTGCTGACCCCGGTCTACTTCCTGCTGCCACGCAAGAAGGCCTGGTTCGTTCCCAAGAACTGGGTG
This sequence comes from Ensifer sp. MJa1, assembly GCF_037026475.1. Lineage (NCBI taxonomy): Bacteria > Pseudomonadati > Pseudomonadota > Alphaproteobacteria > Hyphomicrobiales > Rhizobiaceae > Ensifer > Ensifer sp. MJa1. The sequence goes on from NZ_JAKUMO010000010.1 coordinate 57,328, forward strand.
CGTAGCAATCACTGGCTGCTTGAGAAGATGGTCGGCACGACCTTCGAGATCGAGGGCTTGGAGAATATCCCTGATGTGCCCTACATCTTCGCGCCCAAACACCAGTCTTTCTGGGATGCCTACGCGCTTTTGCCCTGGCTCACCGATCCCTTCTATATTCTCAAGCGCGAGCTGACCTGGATCCCGCTCTTCGGCTGGTACGTCCTCAAGCAGCGCATGGTGCCGGTGAACCGCGCCGCCCGTGGCAAGGCCATGACCGGTGTGATGGACCGCACCAAGCAGGAGATGGCAACCGGCCGCGAACTCATCATCTATCCGGAAGGCACCCGGCGGCCTCCGGGCGCTCCGCCCGAGTACAAATATGGCATCGCCCGTCTCTACCGCGACCTCGGCGTGCCGGTGGTGCCGGTCGCCATGCATCCCGGGCTCTTCTGGCCGCGCCGCAAGTTCCTGCGTTTTCCCGGCCACTTCAAGGTTCGCATCCTGCCGCCGATCGAGGCCGGCATGGACCCGGACGCCTTCCTGGCAAAGCTGGTGGAAGTGACCGAGAAGGCCAGTGATGAGCTGCTGATCGAAACGGTAAGGGCCAATCCGCATCTGCCGCTACCACCGACGGCCGAGCAACGGCTGAAGGAACTGAAGGCTTTGGGTCAGGCCTGAGCGCGCAGCGGCGCCTGCTTGAGCAGGCCGACGACTTCTTCCAGCCAGTGATCGCGGATGCCCATCTCCTGGAGATGTGACAGCGCGTTAAAGACGTATTCGTCGTTCGGGCCGGAGCGGCCTGTCGAGACGGCGACGATGGCTGCGGCCTCGGAGGTGCTGAGGGCGCCGGCATATTGCACGTGGTCGCGGTCGATCACATAGGCGAGCGCCGGTACCCGCCGGCCGTCGGCAAGCTGCACCGGCATCGTGCGCTCCTTGTAGACGTGGGTGACCAGTTCGCGTTCACGCAGGTAGTCGACGACACTGGCCTGCTGCCCGCACTCGACGCGAAAAGCCGTGCCGATGCAGGATCCGCCGCGGTCGAGCCCGAGAACCAGTCCCGGGCGCTGCTCGGTGCCACGATGGACCCAGGAATGCACGCAGAGCGAACGGCGGAAGCCGAAGGCACGCGCCGTGCTTTTCTCCTCATAGGCAAAGCCCGGGTTCCACATCAGCGACCCGTAGCCAAAGACCCAAAATTCGTCCATATCCACTGTCATTCAACCCGCGCTGTCTGCTCTCGTCGCCGAATCATGATCGGCCCCGTTAGATGGTCAGCCATCTCGGTTTCTACGGCACAGCATCCCGGCACGGAAGAGACAAGTCCGTCCCCGTGCATGCGAATGAAAGAATAGTTTTGCGGATCGACGGCGCCACCCGAAAGGCGGCCCTATCCTGTATAGAGTGAGGTACCCGCGCCCATGTCGGCAACCACCGTTTCCAATTCCTCGCCGGTCAGCCGGAAGTTCCGCTGGCTGACCGCAGGCATCGTGCTTGCCGTCGGCGTCTACTCCGCCGGCTGGTTCCTTGCCGCCGACCAGATCGAAAAGCGGCTCACCCAACGCCTTGCCGAGGGACAGGCGGCCGGCCTTGGCGGCGAATGCACGAACATGGACGTGCGCGGCTTTCCTTTCCGTATCGGCCTGTTCTGCGACAAGGTTCATCTCGACGACACCCGCCACGGCACCTCGGCCTCGTTCGGAGCGCTGAGGACGGCAGCCCAGGTCTACCAGCCTGGCCATGCGGTGATCGAGCTCGACGGCCCGGCCGAGATCCGGGCGGCCCCGAGCCTCAACATCTTCGCCGACTGGACGCTGATGCATGCGAGCGTCCGGGCGAGCTTGTCCGGTCTCGACCGAACCTCGCTCACCTATGACAATCTTACCGGACGCATGCGTTTGCCGCTCGCCGGCGACGGGGTTGGCTTCGGCGCCAGCCACGGCGAAGTGCATCTGCGCCAGAACGGTGCCGATCTCGACGCCGCCCTCAGTGTCGACAAGCTCGACCTCAGACCGGAAGAGGGGCCGAGCCTGGCGCCGCCCGCCAACGTCGCCGCCGACCTGACCTTTACCGACAAGGCCGGGTGGATGAAGGCCACGCCGACGCCGGAAATGTTCCGCGGCAGCAAGGGTGAATTGCGGCAACTGACGCTGGATCTCGGTTCGGGCATGAACGCCAAGCTCTCCGGTCCCTTCTCGGTCAACGACCAGGGGCTGATCTCCGGCGAGTTCTCGCTGACAATGACGAACATCGAGGCATGGCGTGCCAACCTGGTCACGCTCATCCCGGACGATGCCAACCTCGTCGAAAACACCGCCAACATGCTGAAGGCGCTTGCGAACGGCAAGAACGAGGCGACGGTGAAGCTCAACGTGCGCGACGGCACGGCCTTCCTTGCCTTCATCCCGATCGGCGTGTTGCCGACGCTCTGATCGAAAGGCCGCCTTCTGCGACATTCGCAAAAAGCAAAAAGAAAAGCCCGGATCGCGGATGATTTCCGCACCCGGGCTTTCTTTTGGCTGGAATGGCTACTTCTGATCCATGGCATGCCGGCCGAAGTCCGGCATCGCCGTATCCTGGCCCGCCTGGATGATCGAGCGGCGGATGGCGCGGGTCCGCGTGAAAAGGTCGAAGAGCTTCTCGCCGTCGCCCCAGCGGATCGCCCGCTGCAGATAGGCGAGATCCTCGGAAAACCGAGCCAGCATCTCCAGGATCGCGTCCTTGTTGTGCAGGCAGACATCACGCCACATGGTCGGGTCTGAGGCGGCAAGGCGGGTGAAGTCGCGGAAGCCCGAGGCGGAATACTTGATCACTTCGGACTCAGTTACCGTCTCCAGATCATCGGCGGTGCCGACGATATTGTAGGCGATGATGTGCGGCAGGTGCGAGACGATCGCCAGCACCTTGTCGTGGTGCTCGGCGTCCATCTCCTCGACCATCGAGCCGAGCGTTTCCCAGAAGAGCCGCAGCCGCGCGACGGCTTCCCCGTCCGCGCCCTCAGGCGGCGTCAGGATGCACCAGCGGCCGCGGAAGAGGCCAACGAAGCCGGCATCGGGGCCGGAGTGCTCGGTGCCGGCAATCGGGTGGCCCGGCACGAAATGAACCGTCTCCGGCAGGTGCGGCGCCATCTGCGCGATGACGGAACCCTTGGTCGAGCCGACGTCGGTGACGATCGCGCCGGCTTTCAGATGCGGGGCAATTTCCGCGGCAACGGCGCCAGAGGCACCTACAGGAACCGAGACGATGACGAGATCCGCATCACGAACAGCCTCGGCCGCGGAAAGCGTATAGCGATCGCCAAGCCCCAGCTCTTCGGCACGCTTCAGCGTCGCTTCGCTGCGCGTGGAAACGACGAGCGTGCCGGCAAGCTGCTTCTCGCGGATCTCGCGCGCGATCGACGAGCCGATGAGGCCGATACCGATGAGGGCGATCGTTGCAAATTGCTGAGCCATTATTTCCGTCCCATGAATTCAGTCAGCGCCGCGATGACGCCCTCGTTGGCTTCCTCGGACCCGATCGTCATGCGCAGCGCATTGGGGAAGCCATAGCTGCGGACAGCCCGCAGGATGTAGCCGCGGCCAGTCAGGAACTCATCCGCGTCTTCGGCCCGCTTGCCGTTCTCTTCCGGAAAGTGGATGAGCACGAAATTCGTGACCGACGGCGTGATACGAAGGCCGATCGCCGAGAGCGCCTCGCTGACACGGGAGAGCCACACGAGGTTGTGATCGACGGCCGCTGCCACAAAAGCCTGGTCGCGGATCGCAGCCGCTCCGGCCGCAATGGCAGGGGCGCTGAGATTGAACGGCCCACGGACGCGGTCGACCGCATCGATCACCTCGGCCGGTGCATACATCCAGCCGATCCGAAGGCCGGCTAGACCGTAGATCTTCGAGAAGGTGCGGGTCATCACCACATTGCGGCTCGCCGAGACGAGCTCCAGCCCGGCGGCATAGTCGTTGCGGCGCACATATTCGGCGTAAGCCGCGTCAAGCACCAGCAACACGCCTTCAGGCAGGCCCGCATGCAACCGCCGCACCTCGTCGACAGGGATATAGGTCCCTGTCGGATTGGCCGGGTTGGCGAGGAAGACGACCTTGGTGCGTTCGGTCACCGCCGCCAGAATGGAGTCGACATCGACGCGCGCCTCCTTCTCCTTGACGGTAACGGGCGTGGCGCCGGCGGCCATGATCTGGATCTTGTAAACGAGGAAGCCGTGCTCGGTGATGATGCCTTCGTCGCCAGGTCCGAGATAGGTGTGGCACAACAGCCCGAGCAACTCGTCGGAACCGTTGCCGCACATGATGTTTGCCGGGTTCAGCCCATGGACGGCGCCGATCGCCTCGCGCAGCGCCTTGGCCTGACCGTCCGGATAGCGCTCCAGATTGAAGGCTGCCGCCTGGAAAGCCTCGATCGCCTTGGGGCTGGCGCCGAGCGGCGTCTCGTTCGAAGAGAGCTTGTGCACCTTGGCAACGCCCGGGGCATGCTCCTTGCCCGGCACATAGGCGGCAATGTCCAGGATGCCGGCACGCGGCTCAGGGCTCTTCGAGGCAAGGCTCATCGGATCAGCTTTCTATCGCATGTTCCCTTCGGTCGTCTCCGACCTGAGGGTCAAAACATGCAGCCATTAAACGCTACAGGAAGGAAGGTCATGCCATTACCGGCGCCGGCCGATTTTGTCGAGGGTCCGCTGCGACCACAGCGCAAGTCAGGCGGGCGATTGCGGTCGCTTGCGCGTGCTCGGCACGCCCTGGGGCGCCAGCACCGGCACGAAGACGCGGCGCGACGCGCGAGCCGCAACCGGCAGGCCCTGGTAAAGCCGCTTCTGTGCCTCGACGACGATGACCCCGGAAAACACCGGCCAGAGCGCGCGGCCGAGCCGCTCGAAGCCGCGGCGCAGGCGCAGGATGGCCCTGAGCTTCGACGGCGGAAAGAACAGCGCCTCGGAGGTTGCACCCGGGGTGAAGTTCGTTTCGCGCAGCAGCGCCGTCAACTGGCTGCGCGAATAGGGCCGGCCCGATCCGAAGGGCGTGTGCTCCATACGCGCCCAGACGCCGCGGCGATTGGGAACGACGATGACCAGACGCCCTCCCGGCGCAAGCACCCGCCAGATTTCCTTCATCGTCTCGCGCGGGCTCTCGGCGAACTCCAGCGAATGCACCATCAGCACCCGGTCGATCGAGGCGTCGGGCAACGGCAGTTCCTCGTCGAAGACGAGAGCGGTGGACGACAACTCGGCCACCGGCCAGTTCACCGCCCCCTGCCCTGCGGGCATGAAGGCGAAGGTCCGCTCTGTGTCCTTGCGGAAGCGCTCGAGATAGGGAACGGCGTAGCCAAGGCCGACCAGCCGTTCGTCCGGCAGGCGCGCCCAGACGGACGAAAGCGCCATGGTGACGGACTGCTCCGCCATCCGGCCGAGCTCGGAGTGGTAGAATTCGCGAAGGTCGACGATATCGGTGTGCATTCGCAACATGTTAGCTTCGAAGCGGTAGACTTCAAGGCAAGCCTCGCTACATTCGGCAGCATCTGATCCCGCCGCGACCGGAGGGCATGCCATGGCCGCACTCGAACTCGACCTCTTTCTCTGCCGCACCGATAATTTCGGGGTGCTCATTCATGACCCGGCAAGCGGCATGACCGCTTCGATCGATGCGCCGGAAGAACAACCCATTCTGGAAGCGCTGGAACGGCGTGGCTGGACGCTCACGCACATCCTGACGACACACCACCACGGCGACCATGTCGCGGCCAACGAAGCCCTCAAGGCGCGTTTCGGCGCCACCATCATCGGTCCTTCCGGCGAGGCCACGAAAATCCCGGGGCTCGACCGGTCGGTTCGTCACGACGAACGCTTCGACTTCGCCGGCCATCCCGTCGAGGTGATCGAGACCCCCGGCCACACCGCCGGCCATATCTGTTTCCATTTTCCAGAAGACAAGCTGCTCTTTGCCGCCGACACCCTGTTTGCGCTCGGCTGCGGGCGCCTGTTCGAGGGCTCTCCGGAGACGATGTGGCAGTCTCTCAATCGGCTGATGGCGCTGCCCGACGACACGACAGTCTATTTCGGTCACGAATACACGCTCTCCAACGCCCGCTTCGCCGTCACGGTCGACCCTGACAATGCCGAGCTCAAGGCGCGCGCAGCCGAAATAGAGGAAACACGCTGCGATGGCGGCTTTACCGCGCCGACGACGATCGGGCTTGAGAAGCGCACGAATCCGTTCCTGCGGGCCGCGGATCCGGCGATCCGCGCCCATCTCGGCCTGCAAAACGCCAGCGACGCGGCCGTCTTTGCCGAAATCCGCAAGCGGAAAGACAACTTCTGATGCCGACGGCGCAAGCACAATCGGCAGCAGCCATCATCGAGGCGCTCGGCCTGGCGCGCCACCCTGAGGGTGGTTGGTACATAGAGACGTTTCGCGATACGGCCGGCGGCAGCCGCAGCCACTCCACGGCGATTTACTACCTGCTGGAACGCGGCGAACGCTCACATTGGCATCGTGTGCGCGATGCCGTCGAGATCTGGCATTACCACGCCGGCGCTCCGCTCGAACTCGGTATCGCCGAGGATGGAAAGCCCGCCGAGACGGTGCGGCTCGGGCCCGACATCCTGAACGGTGAGCGCCCCCAAGCAATCGTCCCGGCCGATTGGTGGCAGTCCGCAGCTTCGCTCGGCGATTGGACCCTGGTCGGTTGCACGGTGGCCCCGGCCTTCGATTTTTCGGCCTTCGAGATGGCGGCTCCCGGTTGGCAGCCGCCCGGCAACTAGAGCGCCGTGCGTTCATATGAACGCACTAAGGACGCTCTAGCACTTTGATTCTAGAGCATCTTTCCGCTTCAATTGATTTCACTTGGGAGCGGGATGCTCTAGCAGGTTTCAGCTATTCCGCCGGCTGAGCCACCGCCACACGCTGGCGGAAGATCATGTTCTTGGCAGCGAGCACCGCACCGCCGGTTACGAACAGGCAGGCAAGCGCGATGCGCCAGGACGGCTCGGCAAAGCCGAAGAGCAGCAGGTTCAATGTCGACAGAACAGGCGCGGCATAGCTCAAGACGCCGAGAAGCTGGATGTTGCCGTTCTTCACACCGAAGTCCCAGGCATAGAAGGCGGCACCCAGGGGCAGCAGCCCGAGACCGGCGACGGCAAGCCACTCGAAGGTCGTCTGCGGCCAGACCGTCGTCTCCAATGCCAGATGGCAGACGAAAGACAGAAGAGACGTGGCAAGGCAGAAGCCGGTGACGACGTCCGTGGAGACCGCTTCGAAGCGTCGAGTGATGAGAGAATAGGCAGACCAGGTGAAGGCGCAGAGCAAGGCGGCGCCATAGCCGATGAGATAGGCTTCGTCGAAAGCGACACCCTTGCGCGACACGATCAGGATCATGCCGACAAGACCGGATAGAGCGCCGGCTATGTGATACCAGCGCAGGCGCTCGCCCGGCAGCAGTGCCGAACCAACAACGATCAGGAGCGGCCAGAGATAGGCAATCAACCCCGCCTCAACTGGCGGCGCGTTGCGAAACGCCGTGAAGTAGAGAAAGTGGTAGCCAAACAGGCCGGCGATGCCCGTTATCCAGACCTTGGCGGGCTGCTTGAGCAGCGCCAGTCGCTCCGGCCTTAGCGCCAGCACAACCAGCCCCGGCAGACTGCCGATCAAAAAGCAGATCGTCAAAAGCTGGAAAGGTGGCATCTTGCCGGACGCCGCCGTAAACAGGGCGAGCAGCGACCACATCAGGATCGCGGAAAAGCCGATCAACGTTGCCTTGAGTTTCATAGTCGTCCCCTCGCGCGACTTCTCTCTCGGAAATCTGCGCGGATAGCTCACGATGCTTCGTGGAATTTAGCTTTTTAGTTGCACGCGGGTGCGCGTCAACCACCAAATCGTGTCGCCGAGACCGTGACCGGCCCGAGCTTGGTGGGGATGCGGACGTAGACGGGCGCATAGACGTTGACCGCCGGCGCCTTGGCGAACCAGATCTCCATCGTCTGCAGACGACGAAGATATTCGACGTCCTCGCGGCCCTTCTTGTAGCCGGCCTTCGGAACGAAGCGGATGCCGCAGACAATCGCTTCTCCGTCGAAGCCCTTGGTCTTGAAGGGCCTGGTGCCCTTCGACGAGAGCTTGATATCGAGCCGCGACTCGCCATCGAAGATCGGCAGCGTGTTGGGGCAGACCCGCGCTTCGGCGGGAATGATCAGGCCAGAAAGTGGGTCGAGGACGTCGCGCATGTCGCGTGAGGTGACGGGAACCCAGTTCTTCGGCAGCGGCGTGCGCTTCGGGGTCATGCTCGCACGCACCACATTGCCATTCCGATAGGTAACACTGATGGCCCTGCTCTTTGAGCCACTGCGGTAAGACATCGAATATTGCGACGCGTGGAGGTAGTCCTTGCCGATGACGCCCGATACGCGCGTCTGTCCGGACGTACGGCTGAGAATGTCGAGCAGGCCGGCAGACTTCAACGTGCCTGAAATCGTGTAGCGATTCTTCTGAAGCTCAGTGTGGAACGAAGCGCGTGCGACCGGCAAGCCGGCCAGCGAGATGCTGTAATCCGTCAGATGTTCGACATCGGCGGCCGACGACGCTGTGGAAAACGAGACCACGGACAGCAGCGCTGCCGCGCGAAAGCAATTTCGCAACTTCATGCCCAGACAAATCCATCCCTTGAGTATTACCGCAATACCCTGAAATGCAGGGTGTTTGCGGCTTTTCTACGCCAAATCCGCCGCTGCGGGCGGCCAAACGGCGATGTCGCCGCCAAGTCTTCAAGCGCCCCCGAGCAGTAGAAATACCGCATAGCAAAATCGCTTGGAATGGGTTTCGTGAAGCAATATTGTGAGCCGCACCCCCCTTCGCAAAGGGAGAACGACCGGGAAAAACCGCGGTTTTCCGAGAATGCAAGAGGTTTGGCTTGACGGACCGGCCGTCTCTGACTATAGAACCGCGACTTTCCAATAATGGCCTAGGAACGCGGCCTGGGCTCTGGGCCCGCTACCGCATTGTCCGGCGGCGATAAAGAGAATAGGTGTACCATGTCCCGTAGTTGCGAATTGACCGGCAAGGGCGTCCAGTCGGGCAACAATGTAAGCCACGCCAACAACAAGACCAAGCGCAAGTTCCTCCCGAACCTGTGCAACGTCACGCTGATTTCCGATGCTCTCGGCCAGCGCTACCGTCTGCGCGTTTCCGCAGCAGCTCTCCGCTCGGTCGAACACCGTGGCGGCCTCGACGCCTTCCTGCTGAAGTCGGACGAGAACGAGCTGAGCATGCGCGCTCGCCTGCTGCGTCGCCAGATCGTCAAGAAGGTTGCTGAAGCCGCTTAATCGGCGCCAGCGTCCTGTCTTTTGACACGCGTTTAAAAGGCTTGCGGGTTCATCCAGCAAGCCTTTTTCTCGTGCGCGTTTCTGTTTTCATCGGCCGGGTGAACGATCCGGCTTAAGTCCCACTGCCTAACTCTATCCTTATGCCGGTATCGATTTAAGGATAGAGTTAGGCAGAAATTCAAAGCGTTACAGCGACCTTTGCGTGCCTGATCAGGCACGCGGCGCTGTAGCTGGTGGCATCTCCCAGGATAAAAAAATGCTGATCAACCGCACGTTCTTCGTCTATGTCGCGCTCATGACCCTGGTGGTCGTCGCTTCGAACTTCCTCGTTCAATATCCGCTGCCGGGCTCGATTGCCGGCATGCAGTTGGGTGACCTGCTCACCTGGGGTGCCTTCAGCTATCCCTTCGCCTTTCTGGTGACCGACCTAACCAACCGCCAGTTCGGGCCGCGCATCGCCCGCCGCGTTGTCGTCGTCGGCTTCGTCGTCGCCATCCTGCTCTCCTTCGTCGCCGCCACGCCGCGCATCGCGATTGCTTCGGGCTCGGCCTTCCTGTTCGGTCAGCTTCTGGATATTTCGGTGTTCAACAGGTTGCGCCGCCAGAGCTGGTGGCATGCACCACTGGCCGGCTCGCTGATCGGCTCGGCGCTCGATACGGCGATGTTCTTCTCCTTCGCCTTTGCGCCGTTCTTCGTCTTCTTCGGGCCGAACGACAGCTTTGCCCTGGAGAGCGCCCCCCTTCTCGGCGTGCTTGCAACCGAGGCACCGCGCTGGATCTCCTGGGCAATCGGCGACCTGAGCGTCAAGATCCTCTGCGGCCTCGTCATGCTCTTGCCCTATGGCGCGCTGATGAGCGTGATCAAGCCGATGCCGGCTGTGAAAGCCGAAGCTGCGCTGTAACAGCCATCTTGTGACGAAACGAAAGAGCCGATGGCCCCGGGGCCATCGGCTCATTTGTCTTAGCTAGTCCCAAGCGGAAAACCGCCGCGCACTTTTCCTGGGATCGAGAGGGAAGCCCGCAATCCCGGACGGAAAACCGCTACGCACTTTTCCTGGGATTGAGTGGGAAGCTCGCAATCCCGGACGGAAAACCGCTACGCACTTTTCCTGGGATTGCTTTGTTACTGCGTCAGGGTGGGGTTGAGGCGGAACTCGAGCATCAGGTTGCGCTCGAGGATGGAATGGTTGTCGTCCGAGATGACGATCACCCGGATCTCGCCGTCCGGCCTGACGATGACGTCGAGTCCTTCCATGTTGTCGATCTGGTGGCGCATGTCAGCCTCGAAGATCACTTCGCCATCGACCACGGCGCCGGGCTTGATCGCGTCGCCGGCGATGCGGCGGATCTGCATGCCGAGGCCTGAACCGAACGAGAAGCGCCGCTCCAGAAGCAAGAGATCGCCATTCGGCAGGAACGCGCCATCAGTCACCGCATAGGGATCCTTGCGCGCAACCGAAAACGCTCCGCGCATCGGCCCGTCGAGAATACCCGCAAGCAGATTGTCCGCCTTGTCGACGCTGCGCTCGGAAACAGCGATTGCCGCCCCGGCGAGCGGGCTGTCCTTTGGTGCGACAGCAATGGTCTCGATGCCGCCATTGTTGCGCAATTCCTTCACCGAAAACGGCAGGGAGAGGCTGCCGACCGGGCTGGACTGGGCAAAGCCCGGATCCGGATAGATATCGATACGGTGCGCCTGCTCGTAGCTGACGATCACCTGGCCTGAGCGCAGCGCCAACCCCTCCGAGTCCACCTTCCACTTCTCCAGGCCGACATCGCCATTGCGATCCGCCATCGGCGTCGAGACGAGGTCCGTGAGACCCGACAGCCGCCCCTCCGCATCGCGCGTCACTGCCCCTTCGAGCCAGTGCCCGGTATCCATGATGGCGATGAACGAGCTGCCGTCTGGCCGAAAACGGATCGCCGACACCGCCCCGAACAGCGAATTCGACGAAGTCAGCTCCAGCCCGCCCAAAAACTCGAGCGCCCCAAACCGCGTGTCACTCGAGCCGACCCCGAAGTTCGCAATCTGGCGGCTACGGATCGGCAGGGTTTCGCTATCCGGTGCGGCCCAGGCGGCCGGGCAGGTCGATGCCAGAAGGAAAAGGGCTAGAAGTCCGCGGCCGAGCATCAGGTGGTGTACTTTCAGGCAAGCAGGATCGGAGAAGGGAAGCGACCACCCGGGTTCCTGCGAAGCGCACGGAGATCATCGCAGCTTGGTAGACTGTAAAACCTTGTCCGTAAATTGGCGTCGCCCCGGAACAGACCTTTAAAGGCTGTTTGCGCGTTTGGAGGCAGCCACCGCGCCACCTCCAAACGTATTGGGTCAGCCGGCGCGGCGCAGGCGCGAAGAGCCTCGGCGCTGGCTCTCGTCCTCAAAGAGCGCGGCCAGTTGTTCGGTCATGGCGCCGGCAAGTTCGTCGGCGTCGACGATGGTCACAGCGCGGCGATAGTAGCGCGTCACGTCGTGGCCGATGCCGATGGCCAGCAGTTCCACCGGCGAACGCGTTTCGATCTGCTCGATGACCGCGCGCAGGTGCCGCTCCAGATAGTTGCCGGGATTGACCGACAGCGTCGAGTCATCGACCGGCGCACCGTCGGAAATCATCATCAGGATGCGGCGTTGTTCGCGCCGGGCCATCAGCCGCTCATGCGCCCAGATCAGCGCCTCGCCGTCGATGTTCTCCTTGAGCAGCCCCTCGCGCATCATCAGGCCGAGGTTGCGGCGCGCGCGGCGCCAGGGCGCATCGGCGGACTTGTAGATGATGTGGCGCAGGTCGTTGAGCCGGCCCGGCGCCTGCGGCTTGCCGCCGGCGAGCCACTTCTCGCGCGACTGGCCGCCCTTCCACGCCTTGGTGGTGAAGCCGAGGATCTCGACCTTGACGCCGCAACGCTCGAGCGTGCGCGCCAGGATGTCGGCGCACGTGGCGGCCACTGTGATCGGACGTCCGCGCATCGAGCCGGAATTGTCGATCAAGAGCGTCACGACCGTATCGCGGAAATTGGTGTCCTTCTCGCGCTTGAACGAAAGCGGCTGCATCGGATCGATAACGATGCGCTGCAGACGCGCCGTATCGAGATAGCCCTCTTCGAGGTCGAATTCCCACGAGCGGTTCTGCTGCGCCATCAGGCGGCGCTGCAGGCGGTTGGCCAGCCGACCGACGGCGCCCTGAAGATGGGAGAGCTGCTTGTCGAGGAAGGCGCGCAGCCGGTCGAGCTCGGCCTCGTCGCAGAGCTCTTCAGACGCAATGGTCTCGTCGAACTCGCGGGTGAAGACGGCGTAGTCGACCTTTTCGTTGAAGTCGGCAAAGGGCTGGTTGGGACGCTTGACCTCGCCGGGCGTCTCGCTGTCCTCGTCGCCCTCGTCCTGCAGGTCGTCGTCGGAGATCTCCGCGCCGTCCATCTCGCCTTCTTCCATCTGCTCTTCGGCAGCCTGGTTCTCATCGGCGGGCGCGGCGTCATCGCCGGCTTCCTCGTCGCTGGCGTTCTCGTCCTGCTCCTGGCTGCGAGGCTGGTCCTCGTCGGTCTCGCTTTCCTGCTCGTCCGGCTCGACGTCGTCGTCCCCGTATTTCTCGGCGACCTCCATCGAGGTCAGCATGTCGCGCACGACACGCGCGAAAGCCTGCTGGTCGTTGATCGTCGACGACAGGTTCTGGATATCGCCGGCAGCCTTGCCCTCGATGAACTCGCGCCAGAGATCGAGCACCTTGCCGGCAGACGCCGGCGGCTTTTCGCCGGTCAGCTTTTCACGCACCAAAAGTGCCACGGCTTCACCAAGCGGTGCATCGGCCTGGCGCTCGATCGTGGCGAAATTCGCCTTGGCGTATTTCTCCTCGAGCATGACGCCCAAGTTCTTGGCGACGCCCGCCATGCGCAGAGAACCGATCGCCTCGACGCGGGCCTGCTCCACGGCATCGAAGATCGCGCGGGCGTCCGCCCCTTGCGGCGACATGGTCGCGTGGATACGCGCATCGTGGCATGCCTTGCGCAGCGCCATGCTGTCGCCGAGCCCGCGGGTGACGGAAAGCTCCTGCAACGTCGGGCGCTTGGAAAGTTCCGGCAGGCGGATGCGCTCGCCGGTCATGCCCGGCCGCTCGTTGGCGAAGGCCACTTCCACCTCGGCATCGCCCGCGATCGATCGGATGCAGCCGGAAAGCGCCCGCTTGAACGGTTCCGCAGCATTCTCGCGCGTGGTTGGCTTTGCCTTCGAGTTCGAGCTCACGACAGTTCCTTCTTCAGCCAGAGACGATGACGCCTCAGCATGGCATCATCGGGTTTGCCACAGCGTCAAGGCCCGCCCTCCCCCGAAGAGTAGACGGGCGATGGGATCAGGCGGTGGCTTCGAGCACGATGTTGGCAGCGCTTTCCTTCAGCTCGATGCCGAAGGCGCGCTGGTAGTGCTCGGCGACCAGCGCCCGCTCCAGCTCGTCGCACTTGTTGAGGAAGGTCACGCGGAAGGCAAAGGCGATATCGCCGAAAATGTAGGCGTTCTCGGCCCAGGTGATGACCGTACGCGGGCTCATGACGGTCGAAAGGTCGCCATTGATGAAGGCCGCGCGGGTGAGGTCAGCGACGCGCACCATCTTGGAAACGGTCTCGCGGCCCTTGTCGGCGGTGAAGCCCTTGACCTTGGCGGCGACGATGTCGACTTCCTTGTCGTGCGGCAGATAGTTCAGCGTGGTGACGATCGACCAGCGGTCCATCTGCGCCTGGTTGATCTGCTGCGTGCCGTGATATAGGCCGGTCGTGTCGCCGAGACCAACGGTGTTGGCGGTCGCAAACAGGCGGAAGGCCGGGTGCGGGCGGATGACACGGCTCTGGTCGAGCAGCGTCAGGCGGCCGGAAGACTCAAGCACGCGCTGGATGACGAACATGACATCAGGACGGCCGGCATCGTATTCGTCGAAGACGAGCGCGACATTGTGCTGGTAGGCCCAGGGCAGGATGCCGTCCTTGAACTCGGTGACCTGCAGGCCGTCCTTGACGACGATCGCGTCCTTGCCGACGAGGTCGATACGACTGACATGGCTGTCGAGGTTGACGCGCACGCACGGCCAGTTAAGCCGGGCTGCGACCTGCTCGATATGGGTGGACTTGCCGGTGCCGTGATAGCCAGACACCATCACGCGTCGGTTGTGGGCGAAGCCTGCGAGAATGGCGAGCGTCGTTTCGCGGTCGAAGAGGTAGTCCGGGTCGAGGTCCGGCACGTAGGCATCGCCCTTCGAGTAGGCAGGAACGCGCAAATCCGTATCAATGCCGAAAACCTCCCGGACCGAGATCGTCGTATCGGGGAGGTTGGAAATGTCGAGGTCAATCTTGCTCATCATGTCTCCAGAGCGGCCGCCGGACGGCACCCGCGCATTCGCCTGCGAAAAGTGCTTCTGTAATAATCCGCGTTGTTAGCAGAAGCCAGCCTGTTTTAACAATTGGTAGGCTTGAATAACCGCGCGAAAACGCTCTTCCGATCCCCTATCTCCGCCATTGGCGTCGGGGTGGTGCTTCTTGACGAGATCCTTGTAGGCCGCCTTGATGTCGGTCGCGGTCGCAGACGCACCCAGGCCCAGCGTTTCAAAGGCCTTGGCCTCGAGTGTCTTCAACTTGCGCTGGCGCGGTTCTGGCCGGCCGGAGCGTGCCCTCGCCTCGCTGACGAAGCCGAAGGGATCGCGCATGCGCGCCTGGGCGCCGGCAGAACCGGATCGCATCTGCGACTGGGTCGGGCCGTTCTTGGCGTTCTTGTTGACGCCAACGGTCCAGGTCGGGCGGTGGCCGGTGATCGCTTCCTTCTGGTAGCGCGCGACCTCGCTGTCGGACAGGCCCGAGAAGAAATTATAGCCCTTGTTGTATTCCTTCACGTGCTCGAAGCAGAACATGAAGTACTGCCCCTCGGCATTGCGGCCGACAGGTGCACGATGCACGCCCTTCTGGTCGCAGCCGTCCCACTGACAGACGGGCGCAGCCTGCTCCGCCTGCGGCTCAACCTTGCGCCGGGTCCGAATGCGATCGAAGTATTTTGAATCGAGTCTCATGGCGCTCATTATGGGGTTTGGCCGAGGCCACAACAAGAATTGACAAAGCGGAATGTTGCTGGCTTTGTGCGGGCATTTTGCGCTGCCAAGCCAGTGGATGCGGGTTCTGCGGATCTGCGAGGGGGCGTCAAGCAAACAGCAAATTGGGACGGAAGAATGTCGCTCACGGACAGGATCGAAAAGAAGCTGATCGAGGCCTTCCACCCGGAGAGATTGGTGGTCATCAACGAGAGCCACCTTCATGCCGGGCACCAGCCGGGTTTTGACGGCGGCGGCGAGTCCCATATGCGGGTGCGCATCGTTTCAAGCGCCTTCACCGGCATGAGCCGCGTCGACCGTCACCGTGCCATCAACGCGCTCCTGAAACCCGAACTCGATGCCGGCCTGCATGCGCTGGCGGTCGAGCCCGCAGCCCCCGGTGAACCGACACGCTGGTAGCGGCCCGATCGGTCGTCAGGTGATGGGGGCGCCGTCCTCGGCCGGGCGGATGCGCAGCTTGGTGATCCGGTTCTTCACCCGCTTCATCACGATGAAGCGCTTGCCATGGAAGGTGAAGGCCTGGCGCTCCTCGGGAATGCTCTTAGACTCGTGGATGACGAGACCGGCAACCGTGGTCGCCTCCTCGTCCGGCAGTGACCAGTCGAGCGCCCGATTGAGGTCGCGGATCGGCACCGACCCATCGACGACAATGGAACCGTCCGCTTCCTGGCGCACGCCTTGAATGTCGAGGTCGTGCTCGTCGGCGATGTCACCGACGATTTCCTCCAGGATGTCTTCCAGCGTCACCAGCCCTTGAACCTGGCCGTATTCATCGACGACGATCGCCAGGTGCAGCTTGCGGCGCAAGAAGGCGTTGAGCTGATCCTTGAGGTTGGTGGTGTCGGGCACGAACCAGGGTTTTTGCGCGATCTTGACGATGTCGAGGTTTTCCGGCTCGACATTGGGTTCCGCAAGCGCCCTGAGCAGATCCTTGGAATGCACGACGCCGATGATGTTGTCGGTCGAGCCACGCCAGAGCGGCAGCCGCGTGAACGGGCTTTCGAGGATCTCGCGCACGCATGTCTCGGGCGGCTCGTCGGCATTGATCGCCCGCATGTTGGTGCGGTGGATCATGATGTCGGAGACTTCGAGTTCGCCGAGGTCGAGCACGCCGCCCAAGCGGTCGCGGTCGGCCTTGATCACCGAGCCCTCGCGGTGAAGCAGGTCCACCGCGCCGCGCAGTTCCTCATGCGCCGAAAGCATCGACATGTCGGCGGCGAGATTGACGCCAAAGAGATTGAGCAGGCGCCGGACGATGCCGTTGACGAGGCTGGAAACAGGTCCAACGATTGCGACGAAGGGACGGACCAGCGGCGCGACGGCAAGCGCGAAGCGGTCCGGAGAGGCAATTGCCCAGCTCTTGGGCAGCACTTCCGAAAAGATGACCAAAAGCACGGTCATGGCGAGCGTCGCGATCGCCACGCCGCTGTCGCCGAAGAGGCCGATCAGCAGGCTGGTCGTCAGCGATGAGGCCAGGATGTTGACGAGATTGTTGCCGATCAGCAGCGTGCCGATCAGCCGATCCCGCCGCTCGATCAGCCGGTTGACGATGCCGGCGCGCTCTTCGCCGTTGTTCTCAAGCGTATGCATGCGCGAGCGCGAGGCCGCCGTCAGCGCCGTTTCCGAGCCCGAGAAGAAGGCCGACAGCAGCAGCAGGCAGAAGACCGAGAGAATGGACAGCCAATATTCTGCCAGGAAGGCAAGGAAGGCTTCGACGGTCATTGCGGGTGCTTTTCCCTGAGGAAACCGAGGACCTCCGATGCCGGAACGTCATCGGCGACGAAAGACTGGCCGATGCCGCGTGTCAGGATGAAGGTGAGCTTGCCACCCTTGACCTTCTTGTCCTGGGCGATCGCATCCATCAGCCGTTCTGCCGGCGGCAGCGCGCCCGGGATTTCCGCCATGCGCGTCGGCAGGCCGACCGTCTTCAGATGCGCCTCGACACGGGCCGCATCGTCGGGGCTTGCAAGGTTCATTCGGGCCGAAAACTGGTGCGCCAGCACCATGCCGATCGAAACGCCCTCGCCATGCACCAGCCGGGCGCTGTCGTATTCGGTTGCCGCCTCCAGAGCGTGGCCAAAGGTGTGGCCGAGATTGAGGAGCGCGCGCAAGCCGTTCTCGCGCTCGTCCGCAGCCACGACGTCGGCCTTGGCCTGGCAGCTGACGGCGATCGCCTCGATGCGGGCGCTGCCCCCGGCAAAGACCGCCTGCCAGTTGCTTTCGAGCCAGGTGAAGAACTCCGGCTTGTCGATCAATCCGTATTTCGCGACTTCCGCATAACCGGCGCGGAACTCGCGCTCACTCAGCGTGTCAAGCACGTCGGTATCGGCAAGCACCAGGTCCGGCTGGTGGAAGACGCCGATCAGGTTCTTGCCGTGCGGGGAATTGATGCCGGTCTTGCCGCCGACGGAAGAATCGACCTGCGCAAGCAAGGAGGTCGGGATCTGGATGAAGCGCGAGCCGCGGCGCACGATGCCGGCGGCAAAGCCGGTGAGATCGCCGATGACGCCACCGCCAAGCGCGATCACAGCGTCGTTGCGCTCGATGCGGGCGCCAAGCACGGTTTCGCAGACCGGGATGAGGTGTTCGAAGCTCTTGGTCTTCTCGCCGGCCGGCAGCACCAGCGACACGGCGTCGATGCCACGCTCCTTGAGGCTCGCCATCAGCGGTTCGAGATAGCGCGGCGCCACGTTCTCGTCGGTGATGACGGCCATCCTGCGGCCCTTCAGCCGGCTCGCGATCTCCTGGCCGGCGGCGGCAATCAGCCCGGGGCCGATCAGGATGTCGTAGGAACGATCGCCGAGATCGACACGGACCTTGCGTTCGGCGGCGGGCATCACATGGCTGTTCATGGCTTTTCTTGTCCTGGGGTCTTCTTCTGCTGGCATTCGATGACGGCGGCGAGAACCTCCTCCACCATCGTCTCTTTTCTGACATCGCGCGACAGCACCGTCAGATCGGCCTCGGCATAGATAGGGTAACGCGCGTTCATCAGGTTTTCGAGCGTCTGCCTGGGGTTCTCGGTTTTGAGGAGTGGACGGGTGTCGCGCTTGTTGACCCGTTCCCACAGGACGTCGAGCTCGGCGTTGAGCCAGATCGTCAGGCCGCCCTTCCTGATCTGTCGCCGCGAGCGCTCGTTGATATAGGCGCCGCCACCGGTCGAAACCACGCGGGGACCACTTCTGAGCAGCCGCTTCAGGACCCGCGTCTCAAGCGCCCGGAACTCGTCCTCGCCGTATCGGGCAAAGAGATCGCTGATCGTCATGCGCGAGACACGTTCGATCTCGTGGTCGGAATCGACGAAGGGAATGCCGAGCGCCTGGGCCGTCAGCCGGCCGATCGCCGACTTGCCGGCACCCATCAGGCCGATGAACACGAGATTGCGTTTACCGAGTACAAGCTTCGCTCGCTCGGCAAGCGTTGCGGAAACCGGTTCGATCACGTCGTTCATTGGTCTTCTTGTTCCCCATTCCCTTCCGGTATCGACAAATCAGGGGGGAGCGTCAAGTCGTTGTGCGCGGCCGCACACGCTTCTTGAACTTGGCAGAAGCGGCGTTCATATAGATCAGGCATCCGTTGGCCGCACGGCACGTTCCGGCATAAGCCACAGCGCCTCCAATGGCTGCATGACTTGTCCCGGACGCAGGCTGCCAAGGGACGCAGGCACAGGAGTTCCAAATGCCGACCCTCTTCCGGTTCCTGTTCGTCTGCGCCGTCATCGCCGGGCTCGTCTACGGCACGATGGTCGGGCTTGTCACCTTTGTCGAGCCTGTCGAGCGGGACGTCACGGTGAAGATCCCGTCTGAGCGGGTCAACGTTCCGCAATGAACGATTTGTCCGCAGCCCATGTCGAGGCCTTCCTTGAAATGATGAGCGCCGAGCGTGGAGCGGCCGTCAACACGCTGCAGTCCTATGAGCGGGATCTGGAGGATGCGTCCTCGCACCTGCGCACGCTGGGGACGGGACTGACAGGGGCGACCGCCGACGATCTTCGCGGCTACCTTGCCCACCTCGCCGGCCAGGGCTTCAAGCCGTCCTCGCAGGCACGGCGCCTGTCGGCGCTCCGGCAGTTCTTCAAGTTCCTCTATGCCGAGGGTCTTCGCGTCGACGATCCGACCGGCATTCTCGACGCCCCGAAGAAAGGGCGAAGCCTGCCGAAGACGATGAGCGTCGACGACGTCTCGCGGCTGATCGGCCAGGCGGAAAACGAAGCCGCGGCCGGTGGCGTGGACCACCTGGCGAAACTGCGCATGCATGCGCTGATCGAGCTTCTCTATGCGACAGGCATGCGCGTCAGCGAACTTGTCTCGCTGCCGGCAAGCGTGCTTGCCCAGAACGGCCGCTTTCTCGTCATCCGCGGCAAAGGCAACAAGGAGCGACTGGTGCCGCTCTCCCAGGCCGCGATCCGCGCCATGCGCGTCTATGGCGCCGCCCTTGCCGACGAGTTGGCCAAGGAGGAAGCAGGAAGCCGGGAGAGCCCATGGCTCTTTCCCTCCTCCGGCAAGCAGGGCTTCCTGCCGCGCCAGGTCTTCGCCAGGGACCTGAAATCGCTCGCAGCGCGCGCAGGCATCCGCGTGGCGGCAATCTCGCCGCACGTGCTGCGCCACGCCTTCGCCAGCCATCTTCTGGCCAACGGGGCCGACCTGCGCGCCGTGCAGGAACTGCTCGGCCACTCGGACATTTCAACGACACAAATCTATACGCATGTGCTGGAAGAACGGCTGCACAACCTCGTGCAAAACCATCACCCTCTTGCCAAACAGGCGAAAAAACAGGATTAGGACGGCCGGGCACGCTGGTTTCGGCCCGCTGGCCCTTGTCGCAAAATGATCGGAAACGCATCTCATGCACAACTATCTCGATTTCGAAAAACCCATCTCCGACCTCGAAGGCAAGATTCTCGAACTGAAGAAGCTCGCCGGCGAAGACGAGAGCGTGAACACTTCGGATGAGGTCGAACGGCTGGAGACGCGCGTCCGAGACGCGATGGCCGAGATCTATTCGAAGCTGACGCCCTGGCAGAAGACCCAGGTTGCCCGTCACCCCTCGCGCCCCCATTTCCTTGACTATGCGGCCGAGCTTTTCACCGAGTTCACGCCGCTTGCCGGCGACCGTAATTTTGCCAACGATGACGCCATCCAGGCCGGTCTTGCGCGCTTTCGCGGCATGCCGGTCGCCGTTCTCGGCCAGGAGAAGGGCAATGACACCAAGTCGCGCATCAAGCACAATTTCGGCAGCCCGCGTCCCGAAGGCTACCGCAAGGCGATCCGTGTCATGGAAATGGCCGATCGCTTCGGCCTGCCGCTGATCACGCTCGTCGATACCGCCGGCGCCTATCCGGGTGTTAACGCCGAAGAACGCGGCCAGGCGGAAGCCATCGCCCGTTCGACCGAGATGTGCCTCAACGTCCGCGTGCCGATCGTCACCGTCGTCATCGGCGAAGGTGGCTCGGGCGGCGCCATCGCCATTGCTACCGGCAACCGCGTCTACATGCTTGAGCATGCGATCTACAGCGTCATCTCGCCGGAAGGTGCAGCTTCGATCCTGTGGCGCGATTCCACCCGCGCCAAGGAAGCGGCAAGCAACATGAAGATCACCGCCGAGGACCTGAAGGCGCTCGGCATCATCGACGGCATCATCCAGGAACCGGTCGGTGGCGCGCATCGCGATCCCAACGCCGTCATCAGCCGCACCGGCACGGTGATCGCCGACGCACTGAAGGACTTGTCCGGACGCAATGGCGACCAGTTGCGCACGGATCGCCGGCAGAAGTACCTGAACATCGGCCGCAACCTCTGAGCCGAAACGCGAGCGGGGGCGCACGTCCCGCTTCGCAGCAACGATTGCGGGAGCGGATTTCGCAACCGCAAAGCGGACTATGGCCAAATCTTGGCCATATTCATGGGGTCATGAACAGCGTCGTCGGCAGGGCACCCTGCAGGGTTAAGAATTCGTGAAGTATAATCGCATAGTGATTCTCTGAAGGGCCCCCCTCGTGGACTTGGGCTCTCCTTAGTCGAGTTTGGGTTTGAATGGGCCTCTGCTGATGCGTTTCTGGAACCTCGTAGCTTCCGCCGCCATTGTCGCCGCGCTTGCCGGCTGCACCAACGAAACGCTCGACGCCACGACGTCGATCGACATCAAGTCCGTCAAGAACAAGACCGAGTATCAGGTCTCTGCTCCGATGGTCAAAAAGATGAGCGAACTCGGGATGCAGAAGCAGGCCCCGATCGCGCTGCGCATCTTCAAGGAAGAAGGCACGCTGGAGGTCTGGAAGGCCAATACGGCAAACCGTTTCCAACTGCTGAAGAGCTACAAGATCTGCGCCTGGTCCGGAAAACTCGGTCCCAAGGTGAAGGAAGGTGACCGCCAGGCACCGGAAGGCTTCTACCCGCTCTTCCCGCACCAACTGAACCCGAACTCCAAGTATTATCTGGCGATCAACACCGGTTATCCCAACACCTACGACAAGGCGAATGGTCGCCAGGGCACGCACCTGATGATCCACGGCGCCTGCTCGTCGGCCGGCTGCTATTCGATGACCGACGAGCAGATGATCGAGATTTTCGCGCTCGCCCGCGATAGCTTCAAGGGCGGCCAGGAGAGCGTGCAGCTCCAGGCCTTCCCGTTCCGCATGACCGCGGAAAACATGGCCCGCCATCGCAACAATCCGAATATCGACTTCTGGAAGATGCTGAAGGTCGGTTACGACCAGTTCGAGGTCACCAAGCGCCCGCCTGAAGTCAACGTCTGCGAAAAGAAGTACGTCTTCAACCAGCAGGCCACCGGCCCGTTCAATGCGAGCGGCCAGTGCCCGGCAATGTCGACGCCACCGGCTCTGCAGGTGGCGATGACGAGCTTCGAAAAGAGCTACCAGACCGACTACGACAAGGCGATGAAGAAATATGACGGCATGGTCTGGTACGAGCCGAGCGAAGCCGAGCGCAAGGCGATCGTCGCCAAGCAGCGCGTCGGCCGCGAACTCGCCTACGCACCGACCGGCAACTCCTTCGATGCCGGCAAGCTGATGAAGGCGAGCGATCTCGAAAAGAAGCTTGCCGAGCAGAAGGAAGCGGAAGAGACCAAGCAGGCCGTCGAGATCCAGAAGAAGGAACTCGAAAAGGCAACCGATGGCGGCAAGCACGTCCCGGTTCCGGCCGCAAACCCCATTCCGCAGCCGGTCATGCAGGCCGCTGTCGAGCAGCCGGCCAAGAACGCCTTCTGGAGCCTGTTCTCCAGGAGCGAGCCGGAACTGCAGATGCCAGCGCCCGTCGTCGTGACGCCGGATCAGGCGGCGGTTGGGCAGCAGTCCGCATTGCCACCACAGGCGCAGGAGCCGGCGAAGACCGCCAAGCAGGCCCGTGCTGCTGCACCCGGAGCCACTGAGCAGCAGACGGCAGCCGTCGCCACGGCGACAGGGCCAGCACCCGAAGCGGCCGCAGAAACGCCTGTCCTCACCGAGGAGCCGCCGAAGAAGCGTCCGTTCTGGAAGATCTGGGGCAATTGATGCCGACTGACCAAAAGATCGTCTACGACCTGAGGGGGCTTAAGTGCCCCCTTCCCGTTTTGAAGACACGCAAGCGCATGGCTTCCCTGGCGGCCGGCGCGCTGCTGGAGATCGAAACGACCGATCCGCTGGCGGTCATCGATATTCCGCATTTCTGCAACGAAGACGGCCACACGCTCGAAGAGGCAGCGCCCGCCGATGGCGGCCATCGTTTCCTCATTCGCAAGGGCGCCTGACCGCTGGCGACTGCCAACATGATTGATTTGAGAGCATCGCCTGTGCGCTCACATGAACGCACAGCGACGTTAGAACCGCATGCCGGGGACCGCGAGCGGGTTGTCGGACAGCGCCTGTGCGTCCGGCCGGTCGATGCGCGGCTTGCCGGTAAAGGCGTCGAACAGGTCGCGGACGAACGCTTCCTCAAGGCCCTTGGTGATCAGCACCATCCGCGTGCGCCGATCGTTCGGGTCCGGCCAGGCGGCAAGTCGCTCCGGCGTATGGAAGACATTCTGCACGCCATGCAGCACCAGCGGCCGATCCGGCCTATCGGCAACTGCAACGATCGCCTTCATCCTGAGCAGCTTCTCGCCATGGGCCGAGCGCAGCAGGTCGATGAACATGTCGAGCGCCATCGGCTCGATCGGCCGGTCATGCACAATGCTGAACGAACGGATGTCGCCGCCATGCCGGTTCACGTCGTGATGGTGGTGATCATGGCTGTGGCCATCATCATGATGATGTTCGTGATCGTGGTGGTGATGGTCGTGATGCGCCTCGTCCTGCAGCCAACGGCCGACATCGGCGATCTTCGAGGACGGGTCATAGAGCCCACAGGCGAAAAGCTCCGAGCATCCTGCCTCGGCGCTACCGCCATCGATCAGCGGTGCACGCGGGTTCAGCGCCCGGATCCGCGCTGTGAGTTCATCGCGCACGGTGGCGTCGGCAAGGCCCGTCTTGCTGATAACGATACGATCAGCCACGGCGACCTGCTTCAGGGCCTCTTCATGGTTGGCGATCGTCTGCAAACCGTTGACCGCATCGACAACGGTCACGACGCCATCCAGGCGGAAATTCTGCGCGATGATGGGATTGCCAATCACCGATTGCAGCACCGGTGCCGGATCGGCAAGCCCGGTGGTTTCGATGACAACGCGCTTCAGCGGCTTGATCTTGCCGGTCTGCATCCGGTCCATGAGATCGGCAAGCGTATCGACCAGTTCGCCGCGCACCGTGCAGCAAAGGCAGCCATCGGAAAGCTCGATGACGCCGTCGCTGGAAGCTTCCACTAGCAGATGGTCGATCGAGACATCGCCGAATTCGTTGATGATGACGGCCGTGTCGGAGAGATCGGGATCCCTCAGCAGCCGGTTGAGCAACGTCGTCTTGCCCGCACCGAGAAAGCCGGTGAGGATCGAGACCGGCACCGCCGGCAGAGGACTAACCATCATGAACTCCGATCAGAACGTCGGCCGCGGCACGGGGACCGGCACATTGGCGGCATCGCCCTGCCCGACCGGGTCGCCGGCAAGCTTTGGCGCCTTCTCCCCGCTGCCGGCGATAAGACCGGCGAAGGCAAGCTTCAGCGGCCGGTTGATTTCATGGATATAGGGCGAAAGCAGCTTCTGGCGCCCCGCCTCGTCGCGGCCTTCGCTGCGGACCTTGGCTGCCGCCTTCGAGCAGATCTGCTTGCTGACGTCGGCCACCATGTCGCGCGTATCGCCATAGGGCGGGATCTGCACCAGCGACGGTTTTCCGGTGCCATTCGTCGTCAGCGCCATCTGCAACAGCCGCGCGGATTCGTCGGTACGCGCACCGAGGCTGTCTTCGCCGAGCACGACCGAAACGACGCTGCGGCCCTCTCGGGTGGCAGACGAAACCTGGTTGAAGCCGGAGGCACAGATGAAGCCCGTCTTCATGCCGTCAGCGCCTTCGAAGCGGCCGATCAGCTTGTTGTAGTTCGGATAGTCCTTCTTGCCGGTGGTAATGCCCTCCAGCGAAAAATAGGAGGCGTATTGCGGGAATTCGCGCTTCAGCGTGATTGCCAGAACCGCGAGATCACGCGCCGTCGTGTACTGGCCCGGGCCGGGCAAGCCATTGGGATTGATGAAGTTGGACGAGGTCATGCCGATGCGGCGCGCCTCGGCGTTCATCCGTTCGATGAAGGCAGGCTCCGAGCCGCCAACCGTCTCGGCAATCGCAACGGCGACATCGTTGGCCGACTTGACCAGCATCATCTTCAGAGCGCTGTCGAGCGTCATCGCCTGGCCGGGCTTGTAGAACATCTTGCTCGGCGGCTCGGCTGCCGCGTTCTTGGTCATGACGACCGGGCTCTCGAGCGTGAGCTGGCCGGTCTTGATGGCGCGGAACGCCGTATAGGCCGTCATCAGCTTGGTAAGCGATGCCGGATACCATTTCTGGAAGATGTCCTGATGCTCGTAGACCTTCAGCGAATTGACGTCGACGACCAGCCTCGGATTGGCCGCGGCCGGCAGAGCCGCAAGAAGCGTTGCACAGGCAGCCGCCGTGACGCCGAGCGTCTTCAACTTGCCACGCGTGAAAAATCCTGCTGTCACCACGATAGAACCTCGAAATTCCGCTGTTGCCTCGTATCGTTCGGCTATTTAGCCTATATGGCGAGGAGATGGCAAAGCCCATTCATTGGGCCCGCTGCCAATCCACCGCAGATACGCAGATACAATTAGTGATCGAACAGACCGACAGGACGAACCGATGCCGATACTCAACCGTGCCGCTGAGCTCCAGAACGAAGTTACCGAATGGCGGCGCCACCTGCACAGGAACCCCGAGCTCCTGTTCGCGGTCGAAAATACGGCAGCCTTCGTCGAAAAGAAACTGAAGGAGTTCGGCGTTGACGAAATCGTGACGGGGCTTGGCCGCACCGGCGTCGTCGGCCTGATCCGCGGCAATCTCGGTCAAGGCCGCACCATCGGCCTTCGCGCTGACATGGACGCACTGCCGATCATCGAGACCAGCGGCAAGCCCTGGGCCTCGGAAACGTCAGGCAAGATGCACGCCTGCGGCCATGACGGCCACACGGCCATGCTGCTCGGCGCAGCCAAATATCTGGCCGAAACCCGCAACTTCGCCGGCAATGTCGCCGTCATCTTCCAGCCGGCCGAAGAAGGCGGCGGCGGCGGCAACGAGATGGTCAAGGATGGCATGATGGAGCGTTTCTCCATCGACGAGGTCTATGGCATGCACAATATGCCGGGCATGCCGGTTGGCCAGTTCGGCAGCCGCGTCGGTCCAATCATGGCTTCGACCGACGAATTCACCATCACCATCAGGGGCCGCGGCGGCCATGCCGCCCAGCCACACAAGACGATCGATCCGATCGTCATCGGCACGCAGATCGTCACCGCGCTGCAGACGATCGCCTCGCGCACCGTCGACCCGCTTGCCTCCGTTGTCGTCTCGGTCACCAAGTTTCATGCCGGCTTCGCCCATAACGTCATTCCGGAGGAAGCCGTTCTCGGCGGCACGGTGCGCACCCTGATGCCCGAAGTGCGCGACATCGGCGAGGGCCGCATCCGCACCATCGCCGAAGGTGTCGCCGACATCTACGGCGCAGTCGTCGACGTCCAGTACAACCGCAACTATCCGGTGACCGTGAACCATGCCGACGAGACCGGCTATGCGCTGCAGGCGGCCGCCGAGATTGCCGGGACAAGCAATGTCAAGCCGTCACTCGACCCGATGATGGGTGGCGAGGACTTCTCCTACATGCTGCTCGCGCGCCCCGGCGCCTTCGTGTTCATGGGCAATGGCAACACGGCCGGGCTGCATCACCCGGCCTACGATTTCAACGACGAGGCGATCCCGCACGGCATTTCCTACTGGGTGAAGCTCGCGGAAACGCGACTTGCCGCCTGAGGCACGGGTGGGAGGCACCATGCATCAGATCGACAAGATTGACCGCAGAATTCTCAACATTCTCCAGGCGGACGGCCGCATCACCAATCTGGAGCTTGCCGATCGCATCGGCCTGTCGCCGACGGCAACCAGCGAGCGGCTACGCCGGCTGCTGAAGGAAGGCTACGTCTCGGGTTTCGGAGCAAGACTCGACCCGCACAAGCTCGGCTTCGGGCTGCTGGTCTTCATCGAGGTCATGCTCGACAAGACGACGCCCGATGTCTTCGACCAGTTCGCCGCCGCCGTCAAACAGGCGCCGGCCGTACTCGAATGTCACATGGTGGCGGGTGGTTTCGACTATCTGGTCAAGACGCGGTTCGAGGACATGGCGGCCTACCGCAACTTCCTCGGCCAGGTGCTCTGGACGCTTCCCGGCGTCAAGGAAACCCGCACCTATGCTGTCATGGAAGAGATCAAGAACGACGGGCCGCTGCCCTTGGTCTAGGCCCTGGCACAGCCAGAAAAGGCTCGGAATCCCATCGGATTCCGAGCCTTTTCATTTCGGTTAGGCTGCGTCCTGCAGCGACGCCATGTCGATCACGAAGCGGTAGCGCACATCGCTCTTGACGACGCGCTCATAGGCCGCGTTGATGTCCTGGATGCGGATCGTCTCGATTTCCGAGACGATGTCGTGCTCGCCGCAGAAGTCGAGCATTTCCTGGGTTTCCTTGATCGAGCCGATCATCGAGCCGGAGATGCTGCGACGCGCCGGCACCAGCGAGAAGGCGTGCACCGGAACCGCATTTTCCGGAATGCCGACCAGCACGAAATCGCCATCGACCGTCAGGAGGTTGACATAGGCGTTCCAATCAATCTCGGCGGCAACCGTGCAGATGATGAGGTCGAACGTGCCGGCCAGCGCCTTGAAGGTTTCTGGATCGTTGGTGGCATAGTAATGGTCGGCGCCGAGCTTCAGCCCGTCTACCTTCTTGGAAAGCGTCTGGCTGAGAACGGTCACATCGGCACCCATGGCGTGCGCCAGCTTGACGCCCATGTGGCCGAGTCCGCCCATGCCGACAATCGCGACCTTCTTGCCGGGGCCGGCCTTCCAGTGGCGCAGCGGCGAATAGAGGGTGATGCCGGCGCAAAGCAGCGGTGCGGCGGCGTCGAGCGGCAGGTTCTCCGGGATCGAAAGAACATAGCCTTCCTTGACGACGATATGGTCGGAATAGCCGCCCTGGGTCGGCGTCTTGCCGTCGGCTTCGACACCGTTATAGGTGACGATCAGGCCGGGCATGTAGTGTTCCAGGTCAAGGTCGCGCGTAGCGCAGGTGGTGCAGGAATCGACGAAGCAGCCGACGCCGGCGCGGTCGCCCACCTTAAACTTCGTCACCTTGGAGCCGACCGCTGTCACGATGCCGACGATCTCGTGGCCAGGAACCATCGGGAAGGCAGAATTGCCCCATTCGTTGCGGGCCTGGTGAATGTCGGAGTGGCAGACGCCGCAATATTTGATCTCGATCACCACGTCGTCGTCGCGCGGTTCGCGGCGCTCGAAGGTAAAGGGTGTCAGCGGCTTCGATGCATCGGTCGCCGCATATCCTCTTGCAATGGCCATCAGTCTGTCCTCATTTTAGGAAAGGGTGCAGGTCCGGAGGGAGCCCGGCCTGACGCACCTCGGACTATGGCGGCGCAGATGCCGGAACCGTTAGAGCGATCCTGCAAAGTTTTTGCACAATCCTACAAGATTGACAGTGAGGTCCTGGAGATGCCACGTCGAAGGCCTATCTGAGCATCACCTCAGCCTATGCTAAGCCGCTGGAAAGACCATAGATTATGACGCCCATGCGACAGACCGCCCGCCAAGAGATGATCGAGGTCATTGCCCGGTTCGCCGAAAGGGATGGCGATCATCTGACCCCTATCTCCGGATTGACCTTGCATCGCCATGGCGGTGATGCCCCGGTCAATTGTTCGGCCTACAGGCCAAGTCTCGCGATCATCGTGCAAGGCGCAAAGCGTGTCGTTCTCGGTAGCGAAACGCTGATCTACGGCGCCTCGGACTATTTGCTGACCTCGATCGATCTTCCGGTTCTCTCCCAGGTCTCCCAGGCTTCCGTCGAAGAGCCCTATCTCAGCATGGCCTTCACACTCGACCCCGGCAGGATCCAGGCGCTGCTTGCCGCCCTGCCGCAACTGCCGGCGCCGCCCACCTCGGCGCGAGGCATGAGCGTCAGCAAGATCACTGTCGAGCTCGAAGATGCAGCCCTTCGCCTGGTGCGCCTGCTCGAGCGGCCGGAAGACATCCCCGCCCTCTTGCCGCTGATCGAGCAGGAGATCCTCTACCGTCTCCTCACCGGCCCGCACGGCCATCGCCTCCGGCAGATGGCAACGACCGACAGCCAGCCGCATCAGGTTGGCCGCGCCGTCGCCTGGCTGAAGGAACACTATTCACGGCCGCTCCGGATCGACGATCTCGCCAACCGCGTCTCCATGAGCGTTTCCTCGCTGCATCATCACTTCAAGGCGATCACAGCCATGAGCCCGCTGCAGTACCAGAAGCAGCTTCGGCTGCAGGAAGCGCGGCGGTTGATGCTGGAGGAGAGCCTCGACGCCGGCGATGCCGGCCATCAGGTCGGTTATGAAAGCCAGTCTCAGTTCAGCCGCGAATATGCCCGCCAGTTCGGCGAGCCGCCAATGCGCGACATCGGCCGCGTGCGTCGCTCGCTGCTTGAACGGCTGGGATCGCCGGCCGAGCTTTTGAGTGAGGGCTAGGGAAGCCGATCAGCTCCGCTCGATACCCTCCAGAGTATCGGCGCAAGCCGATGTTCCGCCCGCAGCGTTTCAGCTCCGCTCGATATCCCGCCTGAGCACGATGGACGTCGTCAGGTCTTCGACATTGTCCATCGTCGCCACCTCGTTGCGCAGCTCGTTGAGCGCATTGATCGAGCCGACCTCCACTTCGACGACCAGATCAAGCTGACCGCTGACTGACGATACCTTGCGCACCGACGAAAAGCCTGCGAGCCGGTCGAGCACGCCGATCGAGGGCGTGCGCTTCAGGGTGACCAGCAGGAATGCCTGGATCGTTCCCTCCTCCAGCTGGCCGATATCGGCGCGGTAGCCGCGGATGACGCCGGCCTTCTCAAGACGGCTGACCCGCTCCGTCGTCGCACTTCTCGACAGTCCGATGCGGCCCGCCAGCGACTTCATCGGGATGCGAGCCTCTTGCGACAGAATGCTGAGGATAGTGCGGTCGATCGCGTCAATGTCCTGCATGTCCTGTCCTCTTGATCGCGCCGACAAGATGACGGTTATTATAAACATCATGCCGGTGCAACCGGCATAATGCCGGATGCATCGCATCGCCGCTCATGTAACTCTCGCTTTTGAGATGAGGGTCCCATGAACGATATGCTGACGACGACACCTGCCTTTTCGACCGATGCCGCAGCCGCGCTGCTGAAGGAGCACTACGGCCTCACCGGCGCGCTTTCGCTGCTTGCAAGCGAGCGCGACCAGAACTTCAAGGTCGAGACCGAAGGTGACGGCACCTATATCCTGAAGATCATCAACGGTGCGGAGCCCGCGGTGGAAAGCGATTTCCAGACGGCGCTTCTCAGCCACGTCGGCACCCATGCCGCCGATCTGCCCGTACCGCATATCCGTCCGACACTGAAAGGTGCCAGCCTCGCCTCGACCACGAGTGCGCGTGGCGTCGCCTATCGCCTGCGCCTTGTCAGCTGGGTCGAGGGAGCACCGCTTGCCGAAACCGGACGCAGCGATGCCGCCCTTCAGTCGCTCGGGCAGATGCTCGGCCGCTTCGACGCATCGCTTAAAGGTTTCATGCATCCGGGTGCGTTGCGTGATCTCGACTGGGACATCCGCCATGCCGGCCGTTCGGCCGATCGCCTGCATCACGTCGCTTCCGCCGACGACCGCGCGCTTCTTGAGCGCTTTCTCGCCCGGTTCGAAAAATCGGTCGCGCCACGGCTCGCGACGCTTCGCGCCGCCGTTATCCACAACGACGCCAATGACTGGAACGTGCTCGTCGCCAAGGCCGACCATGACACCATTTCCGGCCTGATCGATTTCGGCGATGCCCTGCACGCACCTGTGATCGCCGAAGTCGCAATCGCTGCCGCCTATGCCGGGCTCGACCATCCGAACCCGATCGGTGCTGCCGCGGCGATCGCCCGCGGCTTCCATCAGGAGTATCCGCTGACGGAGGAAGAGGTCGATCTGCTGTTCGATCTCATCGCCATGCGCCTCGTCACTTCGGTCACCATCTCCGCGTCCCGCCGCGCGCATACCGACGACAACCCCTATCTCGCGATCAGCGAGCGGCCGGCCTGGACGCTGCTGCGCAAGCTCGACCGGATGAACCCGCGCTTCGCCACCACCATCCTGCGGCATGCCTGCGGCTTCGAGGCGACACCCGGCGCCCGAGATGTCATCGCCTGGATCAACGCCAACCGCAAGTCGCTGAAGCCGCTGCTCGAGCGGCCCGCCGCCAGCTATCCGGCAGCACTGGTGCCCTATGGCGACCCCTCGCATCCGATGACGGTGAAATCCGCCGGCGAACAGCCGGATGAGGCCCAGGCGATCTGGGAGAACCATTGCCGCGAGCACGGCATCGCGCTTGGCATCGGCCCCTTCGCCGAGGAACGCACTGTCTATGCCGGCGAGATGTTCGTCTCGCGCTTCATCGACCGCACCCGCCGCACCCGCCACCTCGGCCTCGACCTGTTCATGGCTGCCGGCACCAGGGTCTTCACCCCGCTTGCCGCCACCGTCGTCAGCGTCGAGATCGAAAAAGACCCGCTTGGTTATGGTTGTCTGATCGCCCTTCGCCATGAGCCGGAGGGCTGCCCGCCCTTCGTCACGCTCTGGGGCCATATGGCGCATGAGGCCATGGGCCGGATCAAGGCCGGCGACCGGTTGGAGGCCGGCGCGCTCGTCGGCGAGATGGGTGCGCCGAAGGAAAACGGCGGCTGGGCGCCGCACCTGCACCTGCAGCTTTCGACCGATACCAGCCTGACGGCGACCGAAATCCTCGGCGTCGGCGAACCACAGTTCCTCGACGTCTGGGCCGAACTCTTCCCGGATGCCCGCAGCTTCGCCGGCATTGCCGAAGAGTTCTACGAGAAGAAGGGCCGTTCGCACGAGGAAATCGTTAGGCGTCGCAAGGAACTGCTGCTGCCGAACCTGTCGATCTCCTACGACAAGCCGATCAAGTTCATGCGTGGCGAAGGCGTCTGGCTGATCGACGACAACGGCCGCGCCTATCTCGACTGCTTCAACAATGTCTGCCACATCGGCCACGCCCATCCGGCGGTGGTCGAGGCGATGGCGAAGCAGGCCGCAGTCCTCAACACCAACACCCGCTACCTGCACGACAACATCGTCGCCTATGCCGAGCGGCTGACAGCGACGCTGCCGAAAGAACTGACGGTCGCAGGCTTCGTCAACAGCGGCTCGGAGGCCAACAGCCTGGCACTTAGGCTGATGCGTGCCCATACCGGCCGCGAGAACGCGATCACGCTCGACTGGTCCTATCACGGCACGACGCAGGAACTGATCGACATCAGCCCGTACAAGTTCCGTCGCAAGGGCGGCAAGGGGCCGAAGCCGCATGTGCATGTGGCAACCATTCCCGACAGCTACCACGCGCCGGCCGACTGGCCGGTTGAGGAGCACGGCAAGCGCTTCGCCGAAAGCGTTGCCGAACTGATCGCGGCGATGAAGGCCAAGGGCGAAGGCCCGGGCTTCTTCATCGCGGAATCAATCCCGAGCGTCGCCGGCCAGGTGTTCCTGCCGGAGGGCTACCTGAAGGAAGTCTATCGCCTCGTGCGCGAGGCCGGCGGTGTGTGCATCGCCGACGAAGTGCAGGTCGGCTTCGGCCGCGTTGGCAGCCATTGGTGGGCCTTCGAGACCCAAGGCGTGGTGCCTGACATCGTCACCATGGGCAAGCCGATCGGCGACGGCCATCCGCTCGCAGCCGTCGTCACGACCCGCGAAGTCACCGACAGCTTCAACAACGGCATGGAGTATTTCAACACCTTCGGCGGCAACCCGGTCTCCTGCGCCGTCGGCCTCGCCGTGCTCGACGTGATCGAGGAACAGGATCTGCGCGGCAACGCACTTGCGATCGGCAACTATCTGATCGACGCCTTCCGCGCCATGCAGGCCCGTTACGAGGTGATCGGTGACGTGCGCGGCATGGGCCTTTTCCTCGGCATCGAACTTGTCAGCGACCGCAAGACCAAGGCGCCGGCAACCGAATTTGCCCGGGCCGTCTCCAACGGCGCGCGCCGCCGCGGCGTCCTGATGGGAACCGAAGGCCCGCATGACAACATCCTGAAAATGCGCCCGCCGATGATCTTCTCGAATCGCGATGCCGATCATCTGATCGCCGTGCTCGAGGAGACCTTCGCGGACGTGGCAAAGACGCTCGGCTAGCACCGGGGCAAACAGCAGCAAGACCATACGGATTGGCCGGGATGCATGACACGCAGCCCGGCGATGAAGACGCATGCCCAAAACATGAAAAAGAGGAGAACAGGACAATGAAACTCGGAATTCTAGCACTGGCGAGCGCAGCGTTCCTCGCCGGCACCGCCGCACAGGCCGGCACGCTCGACGTCATCAAGCAGCGCGGCGAGCTTCGCTGCGGCGTCAGCCAGGGCGTGCTCGGCTTTTCCGCCCCCAACGACAAGGGCGACTGGAGCGGTTTCGACATCGACTTCTGCCGCGCTGTCGCGGCCGCAGCGCTTGGCAACCCCGACAAGGTGAAGTACGTGCCGCTCTCGACCAAGGAGCGCTTCACCGCGCTGCAGTCGGGCGAGGCCGACCTCCTGTCGCGCCAGACCACCTGGACGCTGTCGCGCGACACGGATCTCGGCATGAGCTTCGTCGGCGTCAACTATTACGACGGCCAGGCCTTCATGATCCGCAACGACCTCGGCGTGAAGAGCGTCAAGGAACTGTCGGGCGCCTCGGTCTGCACCGAGACCGGCACGACGACCGAGCAGAACATGGCCGACTATTTCGGCGCCAACAACATCCAGTACCAGGTCGTCGCCTTCGAGAAGGCCGATCAGACGATCCAGGCGTTCAACACCGCACGCTGCGACGTTTATTCGACCGACGCTTCGGCGCTTTACGCCCAGCGCCTGACGCTCAACGATCCTGATCGTTTCGTCGTTCTGCCGGAAGTCATCTCCAAGGAGCCGCTCGGCCCGGCCGTCCGCCAAGGCGACGACCAGTGGTTCAAGGTCGTACGCTGGACGCTGTTCGCGCTGGTCGAGGCCGAAGAGCTCGGCATCACCAAGGACAATGCCGCAAAGGTCCTCGAAAGCGGCACCACCGGCCAGAAGCGTTTCCTCGGCATCGACAACGAGGCCGGCAAGTCGCTCGGGCTCGATCCGAAATGGGCCTACCAGGCGGTTTCTGCGGTCGGCAACTATGGCGAGGTCTTCGAGCGTCACCTCGGCAAGGATAGCCCGCTCAAGATCGACCGCGGCCTTAACAAACTCTGGAGCAACGGCGGCCTGATGTACGCCCCGCCGGCACGCTGATCCCCGAGCAATTTCGGCAAAGGTCGGAATGGCTCGATCAAGGAGAAGCGCCAACGAGACGCCGCGGCCCTCCCCGCGGCGTTTTCGTGTCGTGTCCTACCAGCCTTCGTCCAGCACTCGCGCCAGCATGTCGGCGAAGAAATCGGCGCTTTCCTTCGTCAGGCAGAGCGGCGGCTTGATCTTCAGCACGTTCAGGTGATCACCGGTCGGCTGCATGATGACGCCCAAATCAAGCAGGCGGTCGCAGATCGCAGCCGTCTCCTCGGTCGCAGGGGTCAAGGTCTCCCGGTCGCGCACGAATTCGACGCCGAGATAGAGCCCCATGCCATGCACCGCACCGATCAACGGAAAGCGCTGGCCGAGCGCTTCGAGCCGCGCCTTGAGGTAGCCGCCGACGACACGGGCGTTTTCCGGCAGCCGCTCTTCGGTCAGGATATCGAGAACCGTCTGGCCGACGATCGAGCTGACGGGGCTGCCGCCGGCCGACGAGAAGAAGTAGCCCTCTTTCTCCAGCGCGTCGGCGATCTCGCGGCGGGTAATGACGGCACCAAGCGGATGGCCGTTGCCCATGCCCTTGGCGACCGTGATGATGTCGGGCACGACGCCCTGCTCCTCGAAGCCCCAGAAATAATCTCCGAGACGGCCGTATCCGACCTGCACCTCGTCGGCGATGCACACGCCGCCGCGGGCGCGCACCATGGCGTAGACCGCGTCGAGATAGCCTTTGGGCAGAGGTATGCCGCCGGCATTGCCGTAAACCGGCTCGCAGATGAAGCCAGCCAGCTTTTCGCCCGCGGCATCGAGCTCGGTCAACTTGGTGACGACGGAGCGCACGTAGCTGTCGCGCGTGTCGTCGCCACGGAATTCGCCGCGATAGGTGTTGGGTGCCGTAACCGGATGGACCCACGCCGGCCGGGTTTCGAGCGCCTGCGGATTGTCGGCGATCGAGGTCGACACCGCGTCGCTCGCAACCGTCCAGCCGTGATAGGCCTCCAGCAGGCTGACGACGTTGCGGGCGCCGGAATAGGCCCAGGCGAGCCTAAGTGCGAGATCGTTGGCCTCCGAACCACTGTTGACCAGAAACACCGTGTCGAGCCCTTCGGGCGCAAGGGCTGCAAGCCGCGCCGAAAATTCGGCAACCGACGCGTAGTGAAACCGCGAATTGGTGTTGAGCAGCGACCATTGCCGCCCAACGGCGGAAGCAAGCCGAGGATGTCCGTGGCCAAGGATCGTCACGTTGTTGACCATGTCGAGATAGCTGCGGCCCTCGACGTCGAAGAGATACTCCTTGAAGCCGCGCTCGATCTGCGGTGGTTTCAGGTAATAGTTCTTCTGTGGCTTGGCAAAATGCTGATGCCTTCGGTCGAGCAACTCCTGGCTGTGCGGTTCCGGCGCATCGCACTCGAAGCCGAGAATACCTGCCGGAGACGGGCAGATTGCCTTCCAGGCCTCGGCCTGATGCGGCATCACAAAGAGTGGCGGAACAAGCCCATGCTCACGGCAAAGCTGGACCCGGATAAGGCCGAGCGACTGCTGTTCGCCGGATACGACACCGACGAGCGATCCGGTTGCGACCGTCTCGGCAACATCGGCGCCAACCGCGACACCCTCGAGAAACAGGCTCGCATCGGCACCTTCGAGCACAAGCAGCCCATCCTGCCGGATCATACGCGCCTCGAAGGGTGCGACGATCTCGCGGCCCGCGGCAAGGCAGATGTCCACATGCAGGGCCAGCGTGGCCTCGGGGCGCGGCGAGCGCAGCTGCGTCTCGGTCATCCGGAATTCGCCGTAGCGCGTGGTTGCGACGCCGATCGCGTGCGCGGCGTGCTGCAGCAATGCGATCGGCAGGCCCGGATGCTGCCAGCGGTCTTCCGGTAACAGCGGACTGAGGATCGACAGGTCGATATGGCGCATATCGGTCGGCCCGATCCCCTCAATCAGGCTCTCGCCGGCGACCGATGTCGATTCTGGAGCGTACCCCACTGCCGAAAGAATGGCGCGTTCCATCAGCGCCAGCGGCACCGAGGACGCCACATCGAAAATCTCGCGCTCATGGGCGGCATTGCCTTCGACATAGGCGTTATCTGGTTCGCGCGAAAGCTGATGTTCGGAGCTTGCAACCAGCACCGCAGCGCGCGCGACGATCAGCGGCCAGAGCGCCCTGAGCTCCGTCTCGGTCAATGGGCATGCGGCATGAAACGCCTTGACCGCCGGCAGGATGAACCAGGGGTCGCCATCGGCATGGTGCAACAGCGAGGCGCATGTGACGGCGAGTTCGGCGACCAGCCAGCCATTGAGGATGTCACCGAAGTCGATGACGCCGTCCGGGATCTGCCGGCCGGCGGTATCGCGCCGGCTGACGACATTGTCGTCGGTGACGTCGTGGTGGATCGCCTGGATCCTGAGATCCGGTATCAACGGTTGCAAGCGCCGCATGGCGCCGACCACGACTTCGGCGATATGTTTCTTCTGCTGCTGATCCGCCATATCGGCAAGGAGATGGAGAATGACCTGGCCGGCGCGACGCAGATCCCATTGCAGCTCGCGCTCGAG
The DNA here is from genome assembly GCF_037026475.1 of Ensifer sp. MJa1. Taxonomy (NCBI): domain Bacteria; kingdom Pseudomonadati; phylum Pseudomonadota; class Alphaproteobacteria; order Hyphomicrobiales; family Rhizobiaceae; genus Ensifer; species Ensifer sp. MJa1. Next base: position 94,206 of record NZ_JAKUMO010000010.1, read on the forward strand.
GCCCGGATGACTGAAGTCGGCAAGCGCCTCAGCCAGGCCGCCCGCCAGCCCGCCGAGTGCTGCAACGGTTTCTTTCGGCAAATGCTTGCGGCGTGTCAACGGTTCGCCATCGAGATAGCTGAGCAGGCGGATCCGGTAAGCCTGATCGCGGACGCTGACGTTCTCGATCGCCTCGCCCTTCAGCGAGGGCACGACTTCGGCAACCCGCCCGGTGCTCAAGTGTTCGGCCAGGTGCCGCAAAGCCGCGTTCTGCGCTTCCAGCTCAAGCGCCTGATACTCCGCGCGGCAGATCTTGAGCACATAGCGCCGCTCACCGGTATCGATGCGATAGTTGCGGTCCTGCTGGCTGCCGAGTTCGACGATGGTCCCTTCGAGCCCATAGTGCTCCGCGATCATCGCCCGCGCCTCGTCGGCACTGACATCGGGCCGCGGCAGTTCGGTGCGTTTCAGCGCGTCCTCAACCATGATCTCGTCTCCTCCCATCCGGCAGTCGATCCTCCGAATCGACTGGAATGTTGTCGAGATTAGAGCGGGACGCGGAAAACGCGCGCAGTTTTCCGCCCGTTCCGCCTGTCGCCTATTGCGACATGCCCTCAAGACGATAGCGGGTGCCGGGATAAAGCAGCCGCGCGGTCGTCACATTGCCCGCATCCGACCAGGTGCGGCGGCGGATCATCAGGCACGGCTCGTTGCGGTCTATGCCCAGCAGCTTGCATTCCCAGAGCTGCGGCGACACCGCCTCGACGATCTGCTCGGTTCGGGTGATCGGTGCCATCGCGGTGAGATAGGCATTCGGCGTCATCACCTGGAAATCCTGCTCCAGATAGCGCGGGCAGATCGCCGGGTTGACGAAGCGATCCTCGATCTGGATCGGCAGGCCGTTTTCCGAATGCACCATGATGGAATGGAAGACGCGGGCGCCGGTGGCAAGCCCGAGCGCATAGCCGATCTCGGGTGTCGCCACCTCTTCCTGCATCAAGGTCATCAACGATGTGTGGGCATGGCCGCGCTCACGGATCTCGTCGGCAATGTTGCGCACTTCCAGAAGTGCGGTGCTGCCCTTATGCGCGGCGACGAAAGAGCCGACGCCCTGAACCCGCGTGATCGCCCCTTCGCTCGCCAGTTCCCTGAGCGCCCTGTTGGCCGTCATGCGACTGACGCCGAGGTCGGCGACGATCTCGTTTTCCGAGGGGACGCGGTGATGCGCCGGCCACTCGCCGCTCTCGATGCGGCTGCGGATGAACTGCTTGACCGCCTCGTAGCGCGGCACCGGGCCATCCTCGAAGGCGGCCGTTTCGTTCCGTTTTCTGAGTGCCGATATCAACTCTCGCCCCGCCTTTCCGGAATGCCGAACAAATCATGCGCATTCGCTCACGGATCTTTTCGTTCATTTCACGCTTGCGCGCCAGCTTAAAATATCTATAGTTCCATATACAACTACGTACAGGAAAATGCACATGGCTAGTTTTCCCGTCAACCGGATCTTTGCAGAACGGGCGCTCCTGCCCGGCGGCTGGGCCCAGAACGTCGCAATTTCGCTCGATGCGTCCGGCCGGATTGCGGCGATCGAGGCCGGCAGCACCGTCGCGGACGGCGACGAGCGTGCGGCAGGACCGCTCGTGCCGGCAATTGCTAACCTGCACTCCCACGCCTTCCAGCGTGCGATGGCCGGGCTCGCTGAAGTCGCCGGCAGCGGCAACGACAGCTTCTGGACCTGGCGCGAGGAAATGTACCGCACCGTCGGCCTGGTGAGCCCTGACGACGTCGAGGCGATCGCCTCCAAGCTCTACATGGAGATGCTGAAGGGCGGTTTCGGCCGTGTGGCGGAATTCCACTACCTGCACCATCAGGCCGATGGTACGACCTATGCTGACCCGGCCGAGATGTCGCTGCGCATTCTCGCCGCTGCCCGCACGACCGGCATCGGCCTTACGCATCTGCCGGTTTTCTACGCCCACGCCAATTTCGGCGGTGTCGAGCCCAATCCCGGTCAGCGGCCGTTCCTGCACACCCCCGATCGCTTCCTGGCGCTGCTTCAGCGACTTGAACCGCTCTGCCGCGAGCAGGGTCACACGCTCGGCTACGCCATCCACTCGCTGCGTGCGGCCACGCCCGAGGAGATGCGTACCATCCTTGATGCAGCGCCCGTTGCCGGGCCGATCCACATCCACGTCGCCGAACAGACGAAGGAAGTCGAAGACAGCCTCGCCTGGAGCGGCCGCCGCCCGGTCGAATGGCTGCTCGACGAAATGCCGGTCGATGAACGCTGGTGTGCCATCCACGCGACCCACCTGACGGACGAGGAACGGCAACGTCTGGCGCGCTCCGGCGCCGTTGCCGGCCTCTGCCCGGCGACCGAGGCCAACCTCGGCGACGGTATCTTCCCGGCGGTCGACTTCATGGCTGAAGGCGGGATCTTCGGCGTCGGCACCGACAGCCATGTGGCAACAAGTGTTGCCGAGGAACTGCGGCTGCTCGAATACGGCCAGCGCCTGCGCGACCGCCGCCGTAACCGGCTGGCTACCGGTCCCGGTGCTTCGATCGGCCGGACGATCTTCGACGCGGCGCTCAAGGGCGGCGCCCAGGCTGCTGGCCAGAAGACCGCGGGCATCACAGTCGGCGCCCGTGCCGATTTCGTCGTGCTCGACGGCGACAATCCTTACATCGCTGCCGCCAGCGACAACCAGATCCTCGACCGCTGGCTCTTTGCGCTTGGCGGCGAGACCGTTCGCGACGTCATGGTCGCGGGCCAGTGGAAGATCCGGAACGGACGCCACGATCGGGAGGAAGAGATCGACCGCGCCTTCGCGCGGGTGCTGATGAAACTGAAATAGTCATCGAAGCCAATATCAAAAAAGGGAACAGCTTAATGTCGATCAACAAACTGAAACTCACGCTTGCCGCCACCGGCCTCGTGCTTGCCGCTTCCACCGGCAGCGCCAGCGCGTCCTATTGCGGCGACGGCAAGACCGTCATGTTCGCCGGCATCGATTGGGAAAGCGGCGCCTTCATCACCGAAGTGATGAAGGCCATTCTTGCCAAGGGCTACGACTGCCAGGTGGATTCGATCCCCGGCAACTCGGTGACGCTGGAACAGGCGACCGCCAACAACGACGTGCAGATCTTCGCCGAGGAATGGCTCGGCCGCTCCGACGTCTGGAACAAGGCCGTCGAGGAAAAGAAGGTCGTTGCCGTCGGCAAGACCTTCGTCGGCGCCAGCGAAGGCTGGTTCGTGCCGGAATACGTCATCAAGGGCGACGCGTCGCGCAATCTCGAAGCCAAGGCGCCGGACCTGAAGAGCGTCTCGCAGCTTTCCGACCCGAAGATGGTCGAACTCTTCGCCGATCCGGAAGAGCCGACCAAGGGCCGCTTCCTCAATTGCCCGTCAGGCTGGACCTGCGAAGGTGTAAGCTCCGCCAAGCTCGAAGCCTACAAGCTCGGCGAGACCTACGTGAACTTCCGTCCGGGCACCGGCACCGCGCTCGATTCCGCTATCACGTCTGCCTATCTCCAGGGCGAGCCGATCCTCTTCTACTACTGGTCGCCTACCGCGATCATGGGCAAGTTCAAGCTCGTCCAACTCGAAGAGCCCGCCTATAACGAAGCCTGCTGGAAGGAGCTTTCGAGCGCCACCGGCAAGCGCGACCAGGGCTGCGCCTTCCCGTCGGTGGACGTTTCCTATGGCGTCAACAGCACCTTTGCTCAGGAAGCCCCCGAAATCGTCGCCATCCTCGAAAAGGCGACCTTCCCGCTCGACGCCGTCAACGGCAGCCTTGCCTACATGGCCGACAACAAGGTCGACGCGACGGCAGCCGCCGCCGAGTTCCTGAAGACCAAGGCGGACGTCTGGGGCAAGTGGGTTTCCGATGAGGCCCGCGGCAAGATCGAAGCCAGCCTGAAGTAATCACGACCAGACGCCGGGTCTGGTCTGCGCCGCAGGTCTTGCGGCGGGCCAGGCCCGGCACTTGGCGACATACCCGAGGCAAGCGCCATTGATGGCCGCAGGAGGCGGCTGTCTATGGCCCGAGCAAGGAACGTTTCCGATGTTTCCGGATTCTCTCAATCTCTCCATCCGCGGGCCGGTGAATGATTTCATCCAGGCGCTGGTCAGCGGCTATGGCTGGGTCTTCAAGGCGATCAGCGGCGTTATTCTGAAAGCCGTTCTGTTCATCGAATGGATCCTGCGCGGCCTGCCCTGGTGGGTCGTCATCCTCATTTTCATGGCGCTTGCCTGGCAAAGCTCCAAGCGCTGGGGCCTCACGGTGGTCGTCGGCATTCTGCTGTTCTTCGTCGGCGTGCTTGGCCTTTGGGACCTGACGATGCAGACGCTGGCGCTGATGCTGATGGCAACGATCGTCTCGGTCGTCATCGGCGTGCCCATGGGCATTCTCGTCGCCAAGAGCCGCGTGGTGCGCAACATCACCCTGCCGGTTCTCGACGTCATGCAGACGATGCCGAGCTTCGTCTATCTGATCCCGGCACTGATGCTCTTCGGCCTTGGCAAGGTGCCGGCGATCCTCGCCACCATCATCTATGCCGTGCCGCCGCTCATTCGCCTGACCGATCTCGGCATCCGCCAGGTCGATCACGAGGTCGTGGAAGCGGCAACCGCCTTCGGTGGCAGCCCCAACCAGATCCTCTTCGGCGTCGAGCTGCCACTCGCCACGCCGACGATCATGGCTGGCCTCAACCAGACGATCATGATGGCGCTGTCGATGGTGGTCGTCGCCTCGATGATCGGCGCCCGCGGCCTCGGCGAACAGGTGCTGAACGGCATTCAGACGCTCGATGTCGGCAAGGGCCTGGAAGCCGGTATCGGCATCGTCATTCTCGCGATCGTACTCGACCGCATCACGCAAGGCTTCGGCAAGAGCCAGACGGAGGATCCACGCAATGGCTGATATCGAGATCCGCAACGTCTACAAGATCTTCGGCCACGACGCCAAGAACGCGCTCGCCATGGCCAAGGAAGGGCTGAACAAGTCCGAGATCCTCGCCCGCTCCGGCTGCAGCGTCGGCCTCAACAATGTCAGCCTGACGATCGGCGCGGGCAAGATCTTCGTGATCATGGGCCTTTCCGGCTCCGGCAAGTCGACGCTGGTGCGCCACATCAACCGGCTGATCGAACCGACCAGCGGCGAAGTGGCATTCGACGGCAACAACATCCTGGACCTCGACGCCAAGGAGCTGCGCACCTTCCGCATGCACCGCGTCAGCATGGTGTTCCAAAGCTTTGCGCTGATGCCGCACCGCACCGTGCTGCAGAATGTCGTCTACGGCCAGCGCGTGCGCGGCCTGCCGAAGGCGCAAGCCCGCGACATCGGCATGAAGTGGATCGAGACCGTGGGTCTTGCCGGCTACGACGCCAAATTCCCGCATCAGCTCTCGGGCGGCATGAAACAGCGCGTCGGCCTGGCCCGTGCGCTTGCCGCCGACACCGACGTGATCCTGATGGACGAGGCCTTCTCGGCGCTTGACCCGTTGATCCGCGCCGACATGCAGGACCAGCTGCTGCAACTGCAGCAGAACCTGTCGAAGACCATCGTCTTCATCACCCACGATCTCGACGAGGCACTGCGCATCGGTTCGGAAATCGCCATCCTCAAGGACGGACAGGTGGTGCAGGTTGGCACGCCGGACGATATTCTCGAGCGCCCGGCCAACGACTATGTTGCCCGCTTCGTGCAACGCCGCCAGGGACGACCGGAAGCCCATGACTGAGACCATCACCCTCGACGCGCCGCTGACCTGGCAACAGGTTGCGGCGGTCGCCAACGGCGCCCGCCTCACCCTGTCCGACGCCGCACGACAGCGCATCGTCCATGCCCGCCGCATCGTCGACGCGCTGGTCGAGCGCGGCATACGCGGCTACGGCATCAACACCGGCGTCGGCGCGCTTTGCGACGTCATCATCGACCGCGAGAACCAGCAGGCACTCTCGCGCAACATCATCCTCAGCCACGCCTGCGGTGTCGGCGAACCGCTTGCCCACCCGGAAGCCCGCGCAGTCATGGCGGCCCAGATCGCCAACTTCGCCCACGGCTATTCCGGCGTGCGCGTCGAAACGGTCGAGGCGCTGCTTGCGCTGCTGAACGCCAACCTCATCCCCGACATTCCGTCGCGTGGATCGGTCGGCTATCTGACCCACGCGGCAGCAATCGGCCTCGTGCTGATCGGTCTCGGCAGTGCCGACGATGGCTCGGGCAAGGTCAGTGGCGCGGAAGCCCTCGCCCGCATCGGCCTCAAGCCGCTCAGGCTCGAAGCCAAGGAGGGTCTCAGCCTCGTCAACGGCACGCCCTGCGCCACCGGCTTGGCCGCGCTCGCGCTTTCACGGGCCACGCGCCTGTTCGACTGGGCAGATGCGGCCGCCGCCATGACCTATGAAAACCTTGGCAGCCAGGCCAACGCCTTTGCCGCCGTCCCGCTGGCCCTTCGTCGCTCCGAAGGCCTGGACGCGGTCGGCGCATCGATGCGTGCCTATCTTGCCGGCAGCCCGATGCTTGCCGAAACCGCGGGCACGCGCACGCAGGACCCCTTGAGCCTTCGTGCAGTTCCGCATGTGCACGGGGCTGCCCGAGATGCGCTGAAGCAGGTTGCCGAAGTCGTTGACCGGGAGCTTGCAAGCCTTACCGACAACCCCGCAGTCTCAGGCTCTCCCGAGGCGCCGGAAGTCCACTCGCAGGCCCACGCGGTCGGCGCAGCGCTTGGCCTTGCCATGGACAGCCTGGCGGTTGCCGTGGCCGAAGTCGCCGCCATTTCCGAACGCCGCATCGACCGGCTGGTCAACCCGCTGGTGAGCGGCCTGCCGGCCTTCCTCGCCGGCGACAGCGGCGTCTCCTCGGGCTTCATGATTGCGCAATACACCGCCGCTTCGCTTGCCGCGGAAAACCGGCGCCTTGCGGCCCCGGCAAGCCTCGATGGCGGCATCACCTCGGCGCTGCAGGAAGACATCCTCACCCATGCGACCCCGGCCGCCTGGAAAGCCCTGTCAATTGCTGACAATCTCGAGGCGATCCTGGCGATCGAATTGCTCGCGGCAGCCCAGGCCTATGACTTGCAGCCACCCGGGCGCGCGGAGCGCACCGATGGGCTCTACCAGCGCATTCGCGCGAAAATCCCGACCTATGCCGACGACCGGCCGCTGAACGGCGACTTCGCAAAGATGCGCATAATCATCGAAGAGAGCGCACCATGAAGGTTTTGCGCGCGAGCACCTACAAGCGCATGCCCTGGAAAAACGGCGGCGGCGAGACCGTCGAGATCGCCGTTTTCCCGGAAGAGGCCTCGCTTGCGGATTTCGACTGGCGCGTCAGCATGGCGACGGTCGCCAGCGACGGCCCCTTCTCCAGCTTCCCCGGCATCGACCGCACGCTCTCGATCCTAAAGGGCAGCGGCATGCGGCTCGCGATCGAGGGACGTGAGCCTGCCGTGATGACGGCGGAGGCGGCACCGCTCCCCTTCCCGGCCGACGTCGCGACATCGGCGACGCTTGTGGACGGCCCGATCGTCGATCTCAACGTCATGACAAGACGGGGCAAGCTTGCCCATACGGTCCAGCGTCTGACGATCGACCATAAACTGTCGCTGGACGGTGCGGCTGAAACAACGCTGGTGCTCTGCCATGGCGGCGCCCTGCGCCTTACCTCAGCCGAGGCAAAGGCAGATCTTGCGGAAGGAGACGCGGTAATCATCGAGGGGCCTGCCGCGATCTCGATCGAGCCCGCTGCCCCCGCCGTCGTCTTTGTCATCGCCATCGGCACGCCTGCGGCCTGATCCCGCCTTCGTGCGCGCCGCTCACCCGCGGCGCAGATGCAAGAGCGGATAGGGCCGCCCGGCATCGTCGACCGGCGATCGCCCGACGGGCTTGAAGCCCAAGCGCTGATAGAAACCAGCCCCCGACGCGTTCTGCTCGTTGACGTCGACCGTCAGCACCGGATGCAGGCTCACGGCGTGTTCGACCAGCCGCCGGCCGACACCGGCGCCGCGCGCATCGGCGTGCACGAAGAGCGAGTCGATCTGTGCGCCAGTCATGCCCATGAAGCCGAGAGCCCGGTCATTTTCATCGGCCGCGATCAAGAACTCGGCAACGGGCAGATAATGGTCGCGCACCAGCACCTCAATGGCGGCAAAATCCTCCGGCGTCAGGAAATCATGGGTAGCGACAACGGCGCTTCGCCAGATATCGAAGCTGCGCGGGATGTCGGACGGTCGGGAGGAGCGAATGGAAATGGCCATGAGGCAATCACATTAAAACAGCATCGAAGAGGACCGTAGAGCTTCGAGGCTCAAGCCCACGCCGGCGCAGGACACGCGTTGGTGAAGATGTCCGGGCACGAATCCGGCCCGGCACGAAGCACGCACCTTAATCGAGGGCGAACCGATCGCAAGCCGTTGGGTGCGGTGCGCTTTCTATGCAACGCCGGTTAAGTTTCCAGTAACCATATCTCATGTTCCCCGGGGAACAGCGAGATTGCTGCCACACGATAGTCTTCATGTCACGGTTTGACCGACACACCTCAACAAACGCTGGGCTTGGAGGACAAGGACATGATCAAAACCGCTTTTGGCGTCAACATCACCGTACTGGTCTTCTCGATCACCGTAATCGCCATCATGCATGTCGCCCTGTCTCAATATAAGGCGGCCGAGTTTGCCGATATCAACCTGCCCGACTACTCGACAATCACCTCGTCGATCAGCCGATAACCGTCGCAATTTTCGACGTCGCCGTTCCCCAGGTCACGGGGGAACGGCGCTGCGATATGCAAGTGTCGCCGACGGTCACGCGCAAAAATTAGCCACGACACAATCCCAGAGTTTTCCAACTGCCGCTGATGCTCCCTTGAGGTCGACCTTGACCTCAGCGTCACCGACGCGGAACACCAGTTCGGAACTGTGTTCGATGGGGGCTTGGAAGCCTTCCTCTTTTCCCCCGCCCCGAACGGCCAGTTGCTGCGGCGTGAGCACCTCGACATTCGTCGATGGATAGCGCTTGCCATCGAAAAGCAAATCGGCGCTGGGAACGTTTTCCGTCTTAAACGTCCAGGCCTCATTATAGAAGCCGAGGTCAAAGGCCTCATTGTTGTTGGCGTAGATCATGAAGGTCGTCGTGCCATCGATGTCTTGCGACATCACACAACCGTTCGCGCTATCGTCCTTCAGACGCGAACAGTTCCAAACACCGACCGTGAACCCGCGGTCTACAGAGCCTTTCGCACTCTCCCCGACCCGATAGTCCAGCATACTCGGCGGCTTACCGTCCGTCTTGAATTGCAGGACGTAGCCGCGGTTCTCGGCGTCGGTTGCCTGACATTTGGTAACCGCCGATCCTTTGAACGGGTTTTCGTAGGAACAGCCACCCGTCACCTCTTTCGAGCTTATCGGGCCGCTGTCCTTGCCGTGGTTCACGATGACCTTGTCGACACTCTGTAACTGGCTATCGGCGTCCGGCTTCTCGCCTTCGATGCCGCTAAAGGTAACAGCACCACCTCCAGAGCCGATGTTCACTGAAAATCCAGTCCGGCCTGTCCGGTAGATCGACTGGATCAGCCGACCGGCGCATGTGTTCGTCATGTCTTCGCCGGCAACGACCAAGCGCTAACACGTGCCAGTCACCATCGCCACGCCAACCAAATCGCCCAGCCCTTGCGAGGCAGCCGGCATAGCGCCGAGGCCACCCGCCATGACAGTTCCCACCATCAGACCGACGCGGACGCTAGACGTCTTGCGCATTCCAATCTCCCCAACCACCGCGAGTCGTTTATAATCTTAAGGTTGCATCAACCTAGACAGCGATCGGCCGGTCCGCTAGTGGCATCAGTATCCGCATGAGCGGATGAAGCGATGGAACATGATGGGCAGCTCTGGATGCGCTGGACCTCGGCGATTGGCCCCGGTACACCCGGCGGTTTCGCTTCTGACGTGTGCACGGATCCCCCACGGCGTTACCATGGCGAAAGCCGCCTAGCGATGCCGAAGATAATTCCTTTTGATTTCCAGCTAGCCGCGTCGAGTTAGGAAGCTGCTCGGTAGCTACCCGTTTGCTGTAGGGCCAAAGTCCTAGGTGGCGCGTCAATGGTCTGAGGGCGATTGTCGCAAAACCTATAACAGAATATTCTAATTCAACCATGGCGTCATCGCCTCAGCGCCACGGGGTCGCAAGTGGCCCCAGAGCCGCCCGCCCCTCCGAGCCGCTCTGGGCCACTACAACATCACCGAGGCCACGGGTGAAACAATGAAGAACACAAACCTGCCGAAAATCACCCCACCGCATCGCCAGGCCACTTACGACCACAGAAGCGATGATTGCCAGGAAGCCCTCAGGGAGGCGTTCGCCGCCTTCGTGGATCATTGTACGGCCGCCGGCTGGTCCGATGATGACGTCGCCATGGCATTGATCGAAATCGCTGACGAGCACTTCTGCTCCCTTGCCATCCTCGCCGACGTCTCCGCCAGCGTTCCAGTTCCCGTTGCACGGGCTGAACTGGCAAAATTCTAGCGCCCCTTCGGAGCCTCGTCTTTCGGCTGGATGAGCGGCGAAGGAAACGCCGAGCCTGGAACCAATGGGCTTGCGCGGCGTGCCAGTCCTTGGCTTTTCTATTTTGGGGGCAGTACGTCCGCCTGAAAACCGGTCTTTCGAGGGAACGGGAGCCGGCAGCCGTGGTCGCGCCTTGCCGACGCGAAGCCGCTATCCGCGCGCCAGACGAAGAATAGGACGACGACATCAGAGACTGTCTGTCTGGAACGCAACCAAGGCACGATCGGCTGATGAATGGTAGCGGAGGAGGGATTCGAACCCCCGACACAAGGATTATGATTCCTCTGCTCTAACCTACTGAGCTACTCCGCCGGGTACCGCGTCAGGGCTTCGAAGTGGAAGCCGTCTTGACTGGACGGGCGGCTTATAAGGCGCCGTTCCGTCCAGTGTCAAGCCAAGTCTCCGGGAAAATGTGAAGTTTTCACAACAGCCCGGAAATCAACGGCTTCAGGCGGCCGCAGGGGCCGAAAGAAGCGCCTTCAGGGCCGCTTCTGCGCTCGCTTCGCGTTCGGATTTACGAATAAATCCGCCGCCATAGACGCGCGCGTCCTCGCCGACGCCGGAATAGAGCGCGCAGGCTTGGCCAGGCGCAATGCCAGCCTCGCCTTCGGCAAGCTCCACATAGATGCCCTCATCGTCCATGGCGAGCACGGCAGGCGCCGGCTGGCGGGTGGAGCGCACCTTGGCGAAACAGTCAAAGCCGCGGGTAGCCGCAACCTCGACGTCCTCATCGCCCAGCCAGTTGACGTCGCGCAAATAGACGCGGCGGGTTTCGAGCGCTTCCTTCGGGCCGACGATGACCCGGCGCGAGCGGGCGTCGAGATAAACGACATAAAGCGGTTCGCCGGTGGCAATGCCGATGCCGCGGCGCTGGCCGATGGTGAAGTGCAGGATGCCTTCATGGGTACCGAGCACGCGGCCGTCGAGATGCACGATTTCGCCGGAGAGTGCTGCATTCGGCTTCAGCTTCGAGACGATGTCGCTGTACTTGCCCTGCGGCACGAAACAGATGTCCTGGCTGTCTGCCTTCTGGGCGACGACGAGGCCCATGTCCTCGGCGAACTTGCGCGTCTCCGCCTTCGAATAGCCGCCAAGCGGAAAGCGCAGGTAGTCGATCTGCTCCTGGGTCGTGGCGAACAGGAAGTAGCTCTGGTCGCGCTCGGCATCCGTCGGCCGGTAAAGCGCGCGCTGGCCGGCGTAGCGCGGGTTCGGGCTCGGGCGCGAGCGGATATAGTGGCCCGTCGCCAATGCGTCGGCGCCGAGTTCCTTGGCGGTCGCAAGCAGGTCGGCAAACTTGACCGTCTGGTTGCAGGCAACGCACGGGATCGGCGTCTCGCCGGCAATGTAGCTTTCGGCAAACGGATTGATCACCGTTTCGCGGAAGCGCGCTTCGTAGTCGAGCACGTAGTGGGGAATGCCGAGCGTTTCGCAGACGCGGCGGGCATCGTCGATGTCTTGGCCGGCGCAGCAGGAGCCGGCGCGGTGCACGGCGGCGCCGTGATCGTAAAGCTGCAGCGTGATGCCGAGAACGTCATAGCCCTCGCGTTTGAGCAGGCCGGCGACCACGGAACTGTCGACGCCGCCGGACATGGCAACGACGACACGCGTATCTTCGGGCTTGCGGTCAAAATCGAGACTGTTCACGGGATCCAATCCGGCCTTCGGGCAGCGAACCAGACGCCCGCCCTGTTTCACGCTTCATGCGATGCACTGCCGAGGAACTCTCTCCCCGACACGCTCGGCTCTACGGCGCCACGCGTCCAATCAGACGCGAGAAGGTCGCATGAGCCCTTTCATGTCCGCGACATATAGAAACTTGTCCGTCCGGCGGCAAGGCCGGCCGGCCATGCCGGCAAGCGCGCCGGCTCAGATCAGCTTCAGCCGCATGGCGCGGGCGATTGCCTGCATGCGGTTGACGGCGTCGAGCTTGCGCGTCGCACTCTTGAAGTAGCTGCTGACCGTATAGGTCGAGATACCCAGGATGATGGCGATCTCGTCGCTGCTCTTGCCGGCTGCCGCCCAGCGCAGGCATTCGACCTCCCGGCTCGACAGTCTCTCGCGCGCCGAGTTGCCGGTGTCGAAGGTGCGCTCGAGGCATTCAAACAGTTGGACGAGCAACAGATAGAGCGTGGCGCATTCGACACCGGCAGGTGCATCGCGACGGCCCGACAGCATGGCGATGAAGGGATCGCCGTTGCTTGTGTGCAGGAGCACGGCGAAATGGCGCGCCATCTCCGGATGGGCGAGCAGCCGGTGCACCATGGCTTCGCCCGCAGGCTTGGCAGCCGCATCGAGCAGTTCCGGGCCGCCGGTAACCGGCAGCTTGGTAAAGCGCAGCCGCTCGACCAGATGGCTCGACTGGAAGGTCTCGCAGGCATCGTACTGGCGCACCAGTTCCGACGGCCAGTTGCTTAGGACCAGCCGCTCGGAAAAGCGCTGCTGTTCGGCCAGCGGCATGCGCGCAATCATGAAATGGCCGAAGCCATAACGCGCGATCAGCCGCCGCATCAGATGCAGAAGTTCGTACTCGGTGCGCACAGCGGCCGTGTCGATCTCCGAGAACATATCCGCCGTATCCGCCTCGCGGAGCAAGGCCGGTTCATTCGATTCCTTCATCTGCGATCACCACATCCCCCGGCGCCACCGCGCCCGGTCGAGAGAATACAAAAGCGCCCCGGATCAACTGGGACATGAAATTCACCCTGCGGACGAAATACAGCCGCCGTAATCCGCCTGCGCAGTCAAGAAACGCGCCCGGTTGTGAAAACTATGACGATGCACCAAGATTGAATGCGGGAGCGCACATACGACGCTCATCCTTTATTTCGGCGCCTCGTTACCAAAAATTTTAGTTAAAGTGAAATGTGGTAATTGCATGGCTCCCATGTCAATTCCGCGTTATTCCAGAGTGATCCCAAAGGAATGCCGCAGAACAGACAGCCGTTCCCCATCAATCGGCAGGGAGAAAACCACAGCCGTACCATGCGATGGAAGTGTCTCAAATTATGAGCAAATTGTTACTTGCCGCTTAGGCAAATGTTAAATGTGGCACGCTAAGGTCAGGGTCATATGGTCTTGAGTTTGTGTAGAGAGTCCCATGACCGAAATGATGCGACCACGTGTAAAATATGTCATCGGCCCCGATGGCAGCCCTCTGACGATTGCGGATCTTCCGCCGGCTAATACCCGGCGCTGGGTGATCCGCCGCAAGGCAGAGGTTGTTGCCGCCGTGCGCGGTGGCCTGTTGAGCCTTGAGGAAGCGTGCGAACGCTACACCCTCACGGTCGAAGAATTCCTGTCCTGGCAGTCCTCGATCAACGATCATGGTCTTGCCGGCCTGCGCACCACTCGCATCCAGCAGTATCGCCACTAGTTTGCCCATAGCAGGGCCATAGGTCGAGCGGCGGCTTCGGGTATCCCGGAGCCGCCGCCGTCGTTTGCGCAATCCGCAGCAGGACAGCGTCTGGTGTTGCCGTTTCAAGAACGGTCTGTGCACCGCTGGTGTCCGGCTCGCCGATTCCGATTTTCAGGAATCTGCGCTAGCCTCCGGGTCAACAGTGGAACTGCTCTTCAAGGAAGGCCGTCATGGAAATCGTCACCGAGGAAACCGGGTCGCATGGCCGCTATTCGACTGTCGTCGAAGGCCACACCAGTGAAATGACCTATTCACGCACATCGCCGCAGCTCATCATCGTCGACCATACCCTCGTTCCCGACGCCCTGCGCGGCAAGGGTGTCGGCCAGGCGCTTGCCAAACATGCGATCGACGAGGCCCGCAAGGGCGGTTGGAAAATCATCCCGCTCTGCCCCTTCATGAAGGCACAGGCCATGCGGCATCCGGAATGGCAGGATGCGATTCAGGCGTGAGGCTCGCCTGAGCCGGAAACCGTCATCTCATTCCCAAAATGACAAGACCCGCCCGATGGCCAAAGCTTCGGGCGGGTCTTGTCGTCTTGTCACGATCGTGCCGGATCGGGCCATGCCAAGCGCAAGTCTTGAGAAAGAATGATACATCTGCCCCGAAACGGGCTAGCGCCTGTCCATCGCACGAAATCCCCCTGCCCGGAACCGGGCTCGGAGAAAATCGTCCGTTAGATCAAGGCGTTGCGATCCCGTTGCACCGCAAGGGCACAAAGGGCGCCGCCGTTCATGCCCGCAGGCGAGTCGATGTGTCCCGCTCTTCGAGGGCAGCCGCCTTGGCGTATTCGGCCTGCACTTCTTCGAGCGCGAGCTCGGCCGCATCCTGCTGCGCCTTCAACTCACGGATGGAGACCTGAAGATTGTCAGCTCTCTGGCGCGCGGCTTTGGCGAAGGTGGGATAGGCGAAGTGCTGGGGATCGGAAATACCCGACTTCTTTTCCTCGAAAATAATCTGATTTTCCAGATCCTTGGTCATTCGTTCGAACTCAGCCATCATCATCTGAAGCTGGTTCAGCTGACGCTGCTTCTCCCGAACCTGAAATTCCTTCAGGCGGACAAGGCTCTCACGTGCTTTCATACGCAATACTCCCGTGGATAACGAGACCCCGGTTACTGATTTGGCCCGCGCGCCGGCCCAAACAGGGCCGGAATCGAAAAATCTTCAGCGATATTAACAAATGCCTACCGCTGGTAACCTTTCGTTTACGGGCATCGTTAATCATAGGCGCGATGATTTAAGGCTCCGTAAATGCTGAGGCACGAAATGTGACTGCCCCGGCATTAACGAGTCAGAAGAGTCAGATAGCGGGAATTCCTCATGTATCACATGAGAATAGCCGTTCTGGATTCACGTTTGAAATCAGGAGACTGCTAAAAATATTTAACAATCTCGATACACCTTGCCAGAGGGAATCAGAATTTGTTAACCATTTGGTGGCAGCCTCCAAATCAGGCAACGACTGGATCCGTATCGCGTAAGGGGGCCACGAAAACCTTGGGCGGCGGAAAAGGGGAAGAATATGCGGGTTCTACTGATCGAAGACGATAGCGCAACAGCTCAGAGCATTGAGCTGATGCTCAAGTCCGAGAGTTTCAACGTCTACACCACCGACCTCGGTGAAGAAGGCGTCGATCTCGGCAAACTTTATGACTATGACATCATCCTTCTCGACCTCAACCTGCCGGACATGTCCGGTTATGAAGTTCTGAGAACGCTGCGCCTGTCCAAGGTCAAGACACCGATCCTGATTCTGTCGGGCATGGCTGGCATTGAAGACAAGGTTCGCGGCCTCGGTTTCGGCGCCGACGACTATATGACCAAGCCGTTCCACAAGGACGAGTTGGTTGCGCGCATCCATGCGATCGTCCGTCGCTCCAAGGGCCACGCCCAGTCGGTCATCTCGACCGGCGAGTTGATCGTCAATCTCGATGCCAAGACGGTGGAAGTCGGCGGCCAGCGCGTGCACCTCACGGGCAAGGAATACCAGATGCTCGAGCTGCTCTCGCTGCGCAAGGGCACGACGCTCACCAAGGAAATGTTCCTCAACCACCTCTATGGCGGCATGGACGAGCCGGAACTGAAGATCATCGACGTCTTCATCTGCAAGCTGCGCAAGAAACTTGCGAATGCTGCCGGCGGCGCCAATTATATCGAAACCGTCTGGGGCCGCGGCTACGTGCTGCGCGAGCCGGATGGCGCAGAATACGCCGAAACCGCCTGATTGCCTGATAGGCCTGCACCGCCCCGCATGATGCGGGCCTGTTGTTCAAGAAACCCGCCCTTCAAGGCGGGTTTTATTTTGCCTGCAGGAACCGCTGTCCTGTCACCGGTCCTGATCATTCTGCCCATCGGTCGGCGCCTGCCCCCTGACGCGACCGATCGCAAAGAATCCAGGGTTTCACGGGTCCCGGACGCAAAAAAGCCGCGGCGAAAGCCACGGCTTCATCTTGCTTGGGATTCCTTGACGCTACAGTCAAGCGGCCATCGACTGGCTTGCAAACACGCTGGTCAGGATCTTGCGGTCAAATGGCTTCAGCAGGAAGTCGTCGGCGCCAGCCCGCTTGCCGGCCATCATCTTCTTCAGGTCCGCCTCGACGACGCAGTAATAAATCCGGACCGACGTGCCGTTCGGCAGCCGGCGAATGTTGGCAATCAGCTCGAGTGCGCCCTCCAGGCCAGCATCGATGATCAGGATATTCGGCAGTTCGGCTTCGCAGCGCACCAGCGCCTCAAGGCTGCTCGGAGCTTCATAGACAAGAAAACCCATGCCGGACAGGATACGTTTTCCAACCTTCCTGACAACATCCGAACCATCGGCAATCATCAAGCGACGCATGTCCAACTCCCTTCGCAACTTACCTATACGCGTACCCGAACCCAAGAAACAACTCTATACAAATTTGGGAAAGATTTCGTTACGGAGTTTGCTTAACGATGCCTTTCGCGCACGAACCAACTGATTGAAAATATTTATTTTTCCATGCATCGCCAGGGAACACGAAAAAACCTGCGCCGGCGCACTCGTTGAGTGCGGCAGCGCAGATCTGGTAGGTTGCAGGCCGAAAAATCGAGGAAACGGCGCCTGCCGATTAAACCTCTGGCTGCATCCGTGCGGTGAAGACGATCTCCTCGCCTGTCGATGCAACGTCGATCGCCATGCCCGCTTCTTCGCCCAGAAGCACGGTGTAGTAGGGCTGGATCGAGTGCGCATCGACCGCTTCTTCGGGCGTGCCGGACAAGAGCTCCACGAGCCGCGGCGGCACACGCATCATCCGGCCCTTGGCGACCAGCGTGAAGACCGCGTCGAACTCCGGGTTCTCCAGCGTGACATCGATCGAGCCGCCACGCGGAATGGCGCCGTAAGCGATGAGAAACAGGTTCAGAAGCAGCTTGACCCGGTTCTTGGCGATGATCGCCCGCGGGCCATGCCAGTTGACCTCGGTCTTCTTTTCGGCCGCGGCAAAATCCTTCGCAGCCTTCTCCGCTTCTCCGGTGTCGATCGACGCACCGACCGAGCCAGAGGCACCGAAGGCAAGGCGCGCAAACTTCAGGCGGACGGATGCGTTAAGCGCGCTGGTGCGGATCAGATCCATCGCGTCGGCATCGGCGCCGCCCTCGTCGAGCAGTTCCAGGCCGTTATTGATGGCACCGACCGGCGAGATGATGTCGTGGCAAACCCGACTGCACAGAAGCGCGGCCAGATCGGGTCCCGTCAATGTCAGGTTCGGATTCGTTGCCATCGTGTTTCCTTGTTGGTTCCGCCGGCCCACCGCTTGGGGGCACGCGTCGTCACAGCGCCGGTAAAGCCTCATGCGAAAAGACGCAAGTCATGAGTTGCCCGGCGCAGCCGTTCTTCAGAGGATCATAATGACACCACATTTGGTAAACCGATTGTTAAGACCATCGGTTCAAATTGCACGGAAATGGTCCAGACCCGCGCTGGCCGCGCGGTGATCTGACTGCCGGCCAATGTAAACCCGCAAGCGAGCAAATTTCGCGCCTGACGGAGGTAACGATGTATCAGATCATGAAGGCGGCCGTGACGGCTGGCCGAGTTATCTTGGCTACGATGGTTCTTTTGGTCGGTGGCCTTGCCGCCGCCCATGCGCAATCCGCAAGCAACAGCCAGTACACGATGCAGGAAATCGTCGACGCCGGTCACGGTTTCTTCGGCGAGACGTCGGGCGGCCTTGCAAAGGTCGTCGAGCGCGCCTTCGAGCGCTATGGCCTGCCGAACGGGTACATTCTCGGCCAGGAAGGTTCCGGCGCCTTTATCGCCGGCCTGACCTATGGCGAGGGCGAACTCAACACCAAGAACGCCGGCCAGCACAGTGTCTTCTGGCAGGGCCCGTCCCTCGGCATCGACTGGGGTGGACAGGGCAGCCGCGCCATGATGCTCGTCTACAATCTGCCGAGCGTGCCTGCGCTTTACAAGCGGTTCGGCGGCGTTTCCGGTTCGGCCTATGTCGTCGCCGGCGTCGGCATGACGGTGTTGACGGACGAGCAGATCGTGGTCGTGCCGATCCGCACCGGCATCGGCGCCCGGCTCGGTGTCAATGTCGGCTATCTCAAGATGACTCAGAACCCGACCTGGAACCCGTTCTGACACGGTCGTCCTACTGCATGTTTCCTTTAGTCGTAGCCGAGTGAAGGATAAGAACATGCAGCAATTCAAAGTGCTACAGCGACCTTTGCGCGTCTGATAAGACGCGCGGCGCTGTAGTGGCGCAGGCAAAATACCGCGCCAAAGACTTGCAGCGCACGAAACGTCATGTTTAGTGCAAGGAAGCGGACACAGGACGCCTGGCGCGCCGACAGGCGCGGCAGGCGGTTCGGTTCCGATCCAGTTTTGAAACGGCCAGCTCGTGATCCAATTCGCGCTTCTCTTTGCTCTGGGCTTTCTGACGGCGATCATCATCGGTCTGCTGGTCGCGCCGGCGATCCAGCGCCGCATCGTACGTTTCGCCGAGGATCGATTGAAGGCGACAATGCCGCTTAGTCCTCAGGAAGTCCGCGCACAGAAGGACGCTGCTCGCGCGGCTTACGCGGCGGAAAACGCACGCACGATGCAGGCCCTGAAGCGCGAACGCGACAAGGGCGTGTCGCTGATGCTCACCAACGAAAAGAGCCTGCAGGAGGCTCGCCGCCTCAACGGGGAGAATGCTGACCTGCACGCTCAGCTTGCCGATATGAATGTCGAAGCAGCCGACATGCGTTCCGCAATCCGGCAGTTCGAGCAGCGCCTGGAGCGGATGAAGGCGACCCTCGACGGCGTCGAGCGCGACAATACCGGCAAATCCAACGAGATACAGCAGCGCGACGTCCAGCTTGCCCACCTGGGCTCAGACATCGACAACCTGAAGATCAATCTCGCGGCACGCGAAACCGAAGTTGAACATTTGAAGAGCCGGATCGCCACGTTGCGCGATGAGCGCGAGGCCCTGCGCGGCGAACTCAAGGCAGAGACAACCCATGCAAAGGAAATGGAACTCCGCCTGTCACGTGACGAGACCCGCCTGCACCGCCTGGAAGACAAGCTTGCACGCGAGATGGCAGCCAGCGCCGACCGCGAGAGCGCATTGGAACGGCGCGCAGGCGAAATCGAGCGGCTGAAGGCCAAGGTGAAGGACGCAAACCAGGAGATGCGCGACGCAGCCAAAGTGATGCGCGCGGCAGGTGTTGCCTTCCCTGTGCGCAAGGATCGCCGTCCTGCCCCCGAGCAGGCGACAAACGGAGCGGTCGTCCCGGCCGAACAGCCGGCGCCCGCAGCCAGGGAGACGCCCGCCTCCGGCACGGTTGCCGATGATCTGCGCAACCGCGCCACGGCTCTTTCCGAACGTCTCACCAATTCGAGAACCGACGCCCATGACGAAGCCCTGCGCGACGAGGTCGCGGAGATCGCTGCCGGCATGGTTGCGATGACGGCTGCGAATGAGGGGACGGCCTCGCCGATCCTCAATATCCTTGCCGGCGAGAACGAGGACGGCACGGCCAAGCGACGGAGCCTGGCGAAACGGGCGAAGGACATCCTGCCGCGCGAGTGAGTGGCCGTCACAAGGCGGGTGTCCGGGCTGCCTCCAGGGTCCGAAGTTCTGCTGTTTGGTGTTTGCTTGTCTACGGTCCAGGATGGGCCGGCTCAGATCCGACCGTTGATCAACGCCACCTGATGCAACGCAATCCCGGCCGCCGTCGACACGTTGAGGCTATCGAGCCCCGGCCGCTGCCGGATGCGAGCGGTGCGGATCGACGTCATGACCGATTGTGGCAACCCCTCGCCTTCGGTTCCCATGAGCAACGCCGTGCGCGGAGCCGGCGGTATCGCTCCGATATCGATCGCTCCGGCTGGCGAGAGCCCCCAGATGGCAAATCCGGCCGACTGCAAGCGTTCAAGCAGGTCTGACACGGACCCTTCCCGGGCAAACGGCACTGTCAGCACCGCGCCGACAGAGACACGGATCGACTTTCTATACAACGGGTCGCAACTGGTCTCGTCCATCAGCACCGCGTCGACGCCGAAGGCGGCAGCATTGCGAAAGAGCGAGCCCATGTTGTCGTGGTTGGAGATGCCGCAGGCCGCCAGCACAAGGCTCGAGGCCGGCAATGACGCGATCAAGGCATCCCGCCCGGTGTCGCCGTCACGGCGCCCGAGCGCCAGCACGCCGCGATGCATGTTGAAGCCGGCGATCGCGTCGAACACTTGGGCATTCGCCACATAGACCGGCACGGTCGGGGGAAAGCGGGAAAGGATGTCCTGGACGCCGGCAAGCCTGTTTTCGAGCAGCAGGATCGCCTCGGCCACAAAGCCGCGACCGGCTTCGTGCGCTGCGGCAAGCATGCGCAGCACCACGGTGCCTTCAGCGATGAAGCGCCCCTGCCGTCCCGTCAGGTCGCGCTCCTTGATCGAGACGAGGCCAGCGATCCGGGGATCGGCGGGATCGTCGATGCGCGACAGGGGCGGATCGGCACTTGGCATGCCGTCAGTTCGTCCTGACGGTGATGTCGGCGACGATGCGGCCGGCGGCGATGTCGAAGATGATCGCGCGTGGCTCTGCACCCGGCAGATTGCCATAGAAAAGCACCTGGGAGCCGGAGAGCGCAACGTTGGTCACCGTGAAGCCGGCCGGCAAGGCGGCAACGGCGTTGACCGGCGCCTCGCTCGGCACGACGGCGGTCGCGGCTTGAATCGGCGCTTTCGCGTCGTTGCGTGTCAGCTTGTAGACAATCGTTCCAAGGACGGCCATAAGCATGACCAACATGACGCCGGCCGAAACGAGTTGCAGTTTGACCATCTTGCGCCGGACGTTCTCCATCGCCGGATCTAGCGGCTTGTCTTCCTGGTCATCGGGCTCGATTGCGGTCATGGTTGGCCTTTTTTCGGATTTGTAACGGAATGAACGACCCCTTTAAACAAGCGCCGGCGAATAGGAAAGTCCTGACAGCGGGCGAGGATGCCGCAGGGCGGCTCGATTCGTTCCTGACCGACGCCCTTTCCGGCGAATTCTCCCGCAACCGGATCAAGAGCCTGATCGAACAGGGCGCCGTGTCAATCAACGGCAAGCCGGTGACGGAGGCGAAGAAGAAGGTCCATCCCGGCGATCTCTTCGAGATCGACCTGCCCGAACCGGAAGACCCGGAGCCCAAGGGCGAGAACATTCCGCTCGACGTGCTCTATGAAGACGACGACCTGATCGTGCTCTGCAAGCCCGCCGGCCTGGTCGTCCATCCCGGTGCCGGCAACTGGACCGGCACGCTGGTCAATGCGCTCATCCACCATTGCGGCAGCAGCCTGTCGGGCATCGGCGGCGTCAAGCGTCCGGGTATCGTCCACCGTCTCGACAAGGAGACCAGCGGCGTCATGGTCGTTGCCAAGAACGACGCAGCGCATCGCCACCTGTCGGATCAGTTTGCCGACCATGGCCGCACGGGCCCGCTCGAGCGTGCGTACCGGGCCGTGGTCTGGGGGCGCCCGCGGCAATTGAAGGGAACGATCGACGCGCCGCTCGGACGGGCGGGTGACCGGACGAAGCGCGCGGTCAAGCGCGAGGACAGCGACGATGCCCGCGAAGCGATCACCCATTACGAGGTGGTCGAACGCTATCACGAGAAGCCCGACGGCACGTGCCTCGCCGCAATGGTCGAATGCCATCTGGAAACCGGGCGGACGCATCAGATCCGCGTGCACATGGCCCATATCGGCCACCCGCTGATCGGCGACCCGGAATATGGCGCGGCGTTCCGGACCAAGGCAAACCTTCTTCCCGAGGCGGCCAAGGCCATCGTAAACCGCTTCCATCGTCAGGCCCTGCATGCCTTCATGCTGCAGTTCGAACATCCGTCGACCGGCGAGACCATGCATTTCGAAGCGCCTGTCCCGGTCGACATGCAGGAACTGGTCGAAGCCTTGCGCGGCGCAGAATGACAACCGCCCCTTGAAATTGCGCGCAACGATTCCGATCTTAGCTAAGCCTCAGTTCGTGACATTTCTGTCCTTCCGGCGTCACAGTTTAGTGAAACCGGACTCCTTGAATCATGCTTTCGCCGTACTTATTTTCTAGCCTCGTGGGGTCTTGACGAAGACCCACATGCCCGGCTTGCCGACCGGAGGCCGGAGACGACAAAGGGGGGTGCTTCATATGGCCCGAAACAATTTGCCGACCATTGCCGCTGGAGAAGGCGGCCTCAATCGTTATCTCGACGAAATCCGTAAGTTTCCGATGCTCGAGCCGCAGGAAGAGTACATGCTCGCCAAGCGGTACCAGGAGCATGACGACCGCAGTGCGGCGCACAAGCTGGTGACCAGCCACCTTCGCCTCGTTGCCAAGATCGCGATGGGTTATCGCGGCTACGGCCTGCCGATCGGCGAAGTCGTATCCGAAGGCAATGTCGGCCTGATGCAGGCCGTCAAGAAGTTCGAACCCGATCGCGGCTTCCGCCTCGCCACCTACGCGATGTGGTGGATCAAGGCGGCGATCCAGGAATACATCCTGCGCTCCTGGTCGCTGGTGAAGATGGGCACGACCGCCAACCAGAAGCGGCTGTTCTTCAACCTGCGACGGCTCAAGGGCAAGATCCAGGCGCTCGACGAGGGCGACCTGAAGCCTGAACAAGTCACGGAAATCGCCACCACGCTCAAGGTGAGCGAGGACGAAGTCATCTCGATGAACCGCCGCCTGTCCGGCGACGCCTCGCTCAACGCCCCGATCAAGGCAAGCGAGGGCGATTCAGGCCAATGGCAGGACTGGCTCGTCGACGATCACGACAACCAGGAAGAAATCCTGATCGAACAGGACGAACTGGAAAATCGCAGGGCGTTGCTTGCCAATGCCATGAAGGTGCTCAACGATCGTGAACGCCGCATCTTCGAGGCGCGGCGCCTGACCGAAGAGCCATTGACGCTCGAGGATCTGTCGGCCGAATTCGACATCAGCCGCGAGCGCGTCCGCCAGATCGAAGTCCGCGCCTTTGAAAAGGTCCAGGACGCCGTGCGCAAGGCAGCACTCGAGCGTGCCAGCGCGTTGCGGGTCGTCGAAGGCGCGTAGCCTTCGGCGAACCGGCATCTCGAAAAGACAAGACACAAAAAAGAAAACCCGGCGGAGCGATCCGCCGGGTTTTCTGTTTCAGCTCTGTTTCCGGCCACTTACTGGCTGTTGGTCGCCGCCGAGGTTCCCGCGGCTGCCCAGGCACGCATCACCTGATTGAAGGCGTCGGTCCCGGTCTGCCCCTTCTCGAGCGTCAGCAGTGCGCGGCGCCCATTGCGGTAGGTCAGCGGAATGTCGATCCAGCTGCGGCTGCGCAGCAGCTCGGTATTGTTGCCGATCGCATCCTTCGAGTCGTTCAGCGCGATCATGTGGAAGTCGTCGGTGATCTTGGCCGGGACGGCGATCAGCGCGTCGCCACGATCCTGCTCGTTCCGCTTCATCGACACGCGCTGGACGCTGTCGATCGCGCCGCCTTCGAAGTTTTGCGGCAGCGAGAACACGAACTCGATGACGTGGCTTGCCGGCAGCGAGCCGTCGGCATTGCGCTTGATCGTCATCAGTGCCGTCAGGCCGCGGTCCGGAACGGTGATCTGCGCCTGGATCGCCGGCTCGGGCTTGGCGTCGCCGCCAGGGGATTCTTCCTTCACCGACCATGCGACGGTACCGGGAACGGCCGTCGGCGACGACTGGCCGAGACGTTCCTCATACAGGAACATCTTCTCGCCGCTGGCGATCGCAATCTCAGGCACGGCCGGCTGGGCGCCCGCCGGCTGTCCGGTGGCTGACGTCCCGGCTGTTCCAGCGGCGCCCGTCTGGCCAGCTGCCGTATCCAGCGGCTTGCTCGCCTCTGTCTGCGGCGCCACTGACTTGCCTTCCTGCGCGGCACTCTCGCCGTTTACCGTGGAGGGACCTGCGTCCACTTCGGATCCGTCGGCATTGAGCCGCTGGGTGAATTTCGTCGAGCTGTTGTCCGGAGCGGCCGTATCGTCATGCCCGGCCGGCTCGTCCTTTGCCGTCTCTCCCCCGGACTGGGCCGGAGGCGGTGTCTGTTCCGCCGGATCTCCGCCGATGTTGGAAACGGCTGAGGTGATCGATGCGACGACGCCAGAAATCCAGGCATTGCCGGCTTCCCGGTTCTGCCAGTAGGCAAACCCGCCTCCGCCGACAACCAGCAGTGCTGCGGCGGCGATCGCGAGACGCTTGATGCTGAACCGCGGCGGCTTCGGCGTGGCCCGGTAGGACGCCGGTCGCGGCGCGGCCTGAGCCCCACCCTCGACAGTCCGCTCCGATTCGCGAAGCTCGTTCGGCGCTGCGGCACCTGCCGCTGCAGTGGCTGCGGCTTCAAAGCCGAGCAGATCGTCAATGTGGTCCCAGGCGGTGCCGGCGCGTTCCTGCTCGCTCTTGGCAGCGGCCGTTGTGACACTCTGCGTGGTCTTCTCGACAGGCCATGCCCAGTCAGAGATCTCCGGATCTGCAGCCTTCTCGCTACGCCGCTCGTCGGCCGGCGCGAAGGGATCATGGTCGTCGAACGACCAACCGCGCGCCGGATCGGCGGCCTGGGGTGCCGCTTCGGACGCCTTGGGCGCTTCCGGCAGCAATTCCTCGACCGGGTGCATGCCGAGAAGCTCGGGCTGGTGGTGCGGTGCCGACTGCTCTTCGCTCGGCGCCAGGCTGGCAGCGACTGGAGCCGCGGCGGGCGTCACGGTCTCCCATTCCGGCAGGTCCCATTCGGAGGCAGCCGGCTTGTGGTCGACGCTCGCCGCCGGTGTCACATCCCATTCGGCTTCGTCGACCTGTCGGCTCTCCGCTTCGACAGACGGCGCAACGGCGTCCGCGTCATGCGTCTCGGCAAGGACCGGCTGCTCATATTGCGGGTAGTCCGCAGCCTCACCGTAGGCCTCGGGCTGCGGTCCTTCCACGGTCGGAACGCTCACCTCTTCAGCGGGCGCTTCTTCGACTGGCGTTTCGACAGCTTCGGCATGGTCGGCGCCTGGCTGATCTTCGGCCGCAACGACTTGCTCCGCCGGGGCCTCGTGCTCGGCTGTCGGCTCGTAGGCGACCTGTTCGGCCGGGTGCTCGAAAGGGGCCTCAATCGCCTCCTCGGCAGAATGTGCCGGTTCGCTGGCCTCGGCAACGACCTCGGCCGCAGCCGGCTCTTCGGCGACGGCGACCGTTTCGCTCGCCCCTACCGGCTCGTCCTGTGCTTCAGGCTGCGATTCGGCCTCGGCGACAGCTTCTGCTGCCGGCGCCTCGGCGGTGACAATTTCGACCGCGTCTTCCTGGGGTGCCGGCTCGTCGAGCGCCGGCAAGGCCTCGGCGTATTCGCTATCGACCTCGGTGATCGCGTTTTCGAGTTTCGCCAACTGGCGATTGATCATGTCGTCCGACGGACGCGGGTTCATGTTTTCGAGCTGGCGCCGCACGGCAGCGCGCGCCTTCTCGTAGACCCTATCCCGCATTTCAGGTGTGTTTTCCGACAGGCCGTCAACGGTCCTGCGAATAACTGCAACAAAATCCGCCATTAGTACTTTCTCATACGCCCAGGTATGTCTTTGCGATCACGACGCAATGTCAGTTCGCCGACACTAGTCCTCAAAGGGGTCCGTCACAAGTATTGTGTCGTCCCGCTCGGGGCTTGTCGAAAGAAGAGCCACCGGTGCGCCGATCAGTTCTTCCACCTGGCGAACATACTTGATCGTTTGCGCCGGAAGATCTGCCCAGCTGCGTGCGCCGACCGTCGATTCCTTCCAGCCTTCGAGTGTAATATAGACTGGCTTGGCCGAAGCTTGCTGCGCCTGGCTTGCCGGCAGATGGTCGATCTGTTGCCCGTCCAGAGTATAACCGACGCAGATCTTCAGTTCATCGAGGCCATCAAGCACGTCAAGCTTGGTAAGCGCGATGCCGGTGATGCCGTTGGCAGCGACCGACTGGCGCACGAGTGCGGCGTCGAACCAGCCGCAACGACGCTTGCGGCCCGTAACCGTGCCGAACTCGTGACCCTTTTCGCCGAGGAACTGACCGATTTCATCGGTGAGCTCGGTCGGGAACGGACCTTCGCCGACGCGCGTCGTGTAGGCCTTGGTGATGCCGAGGATATAGCCGAGCGAGCCCGGGCCCATGCCCGAACCGGCAGCAGCCTGACCGGCAACGGTGTTCGACGAGGTGACGAACGGATAGGTGCCGTGGTCGATGTCGAGCAGCGTGCCCTGTGCGCCTTCGAACAGGATGCGTGCGCCCTTGCGGCGCGCCTTGTCGAGCAGCACCCAGATGGTTTCCATGAACGGCAGCACCTTGTCGGCGACCGAGGAAAGCTCCTGCATGATCGCGTCATGGCTGATCTCGGCCTCGCCGAGACCGCGGCGCAGCGCGTTGTGGTGGGTCAGCAGGCGGTCGACCTTGGCCGGCAGGGTGTCGAGGTCGGCAAGATCCATCACGCGGATCGCGCGGCGGCCGACCTTGTCTTCATAGGCCGGGCCGATGCCGCGGCGGGTGGTGCCGATCTTGGTACCGCTGTTGGAGGCGGCGTCCTCGCGGATGCCGTCAAGCTCGCGGTGCAGCGACAGGATCAGCGTGGCGTTGTCGGCGATGCGCAGATTGTCCGGGGTGATTGCCACGCCCTGCTTGCCGAGCTTGTCGATTTCGGCGACCAGCGCATGCGGATCGATAACGACACCGTTGCCGATGACGGCGAGCTTGCCCGGGCGTACGACGCCGGAAGGCAGAAGCGACAGCTTGTAGCTGACGCCGTCGATCACCAGGGTATGGCCGGCATTGTGACCGCCCTGAAACCGCACGACGATATCCGCGCGTTCCGAGAGCCAATCCACAATCTTGCCTTTGCCTTCGTCACCCCATTGGGAGCCGACCACTACGACATTCGTCATAATTCTCTTCCTGTTCAGGCGCGCAACCGAGGCTGCGCTGTTCTCAAACCCGCGCATCTATACTGTGTTGTCTTCGGGAAAGCGACCCCGTTGTGACCGGCGTTTCGCCCTTTTTGCATGACAAGGCCGGGATTTAGCGCCTATATCTTCGCCTCTCCCGCCATCGCGGCAAAGGTCGCCCATCTCCGCACAGGTCTAAGCATCGTGAATTCCAGGGCCTATTTCTATCTCTGCATCACCGCCCTGTTCTGGGGCGGCAATTCCGTCGCCGGCAAGATGGCGGTCGGGCACGTCAGCCCGATGATGCTGACGACCCTGCGCTGGGTCTTCGCCCTCGTCGTCATCCTGGCGCTGATGACACCGCAGATCCGCCGCGACTGGGACAAGATCCGCCAGCACTGGCTGCAACTGCTTGCCTATGGCGCGATCGGTTTTACGACGTTCAACGCCCTGCTTTACTCGGCCCTGAAGTATACGAGCGCAATCAATGCCGTCATTCTTCAGGCCGGCATCCCGATGCTGATCTTCCTGTTCAACTTCGCCCTGTTTCGCACCAGGGCCTCGATTGCGCAGGTAGTCGGCTTTACCGTCACGCTGGTCGGCGTGCTGGTGACCGCCGCACACGGCGACATCACGAGCCTCCTGTCGCTCGAATTCAATTTCGGCGATGCGCTGATGATCGCCGCCTGCGTCGTCTATGCCGGCTATACGGTGGCGCTACGCTACAAGCCGACAATGCACTGGCAGAGCTTCATTGCCGCACCCGCCTTCGGCGCCCTCCTCAGCGCCATCCCGCTCCTGTTCTGGGAAATCGGAACCGGCACCGCGATCGTGCCGGATACGACCGGCTGGATCATCGTTCTCTATGCCGCGATCTTCCCATCACTGATGTCGCAGGTGCTTTACGTGCGCGGGGTTGAGATGATCGGCGCCAACCGCGCCGGCTTGTTCATCAACGCGATCCCCGTTTTTGGCACCCTGCTTTCGGTGGTGTTGATCGGCGAGACGTTCCACCTCTTCCACTTGGTCGCACTGATGCTGGTGCTCGGCGGCATTGCGATTGCCGAGAAGGGACGCCCGAAGAACTAAGCCGCGGATCTCCGGAAAATCAGCACAGGGCGTGGCGCATATAGACGGCGTCCTCGCCATAGCTTGCAAGCTTCTGCGCCAGCCGCGCATTCATGTGCACGGAAAAGCCCTGCCGGGCCCAGAAGCCCTGGGAACCGTTGACGGACACGAGCGACATGGAGCGAAAGCCTTCGCGCCGCGCAATCTCTGCAAGCCTCGGCACGATGTTGCCGCCTGCACCCGATCCGCGCGTTTCCGGCATGAGGGCAAGGTCGTGGATGTACCAGGTGTCGGCAACCGCCGGCAGCGCGCCGAGCTTGGTATTCAAAGCCGGCGGCGAACCTTCGAGCCAGGGGTGGCTCAGCACATAGCCCTGCGCCGCTTCGTCCACTTCCAACATGAAGCAGCCGGCCGGACTCAGTTCCAAGCGGTCCGCCAGCACCGCATCGTCTTCGGGAAACGCCTGGTGCACCGCGAGCTGGATTTCGGAAACCGACGCGAGGTCGGGGAGGCTGGCTCTGCGCCAATAAAATGCTTGTCCTGTCATTCTCTTCAAACCGAAGGAACGCACCGGCTGCCGCCGGTGCGTTCCCCTATTCCTCAAACTTCAACGCGGGGATCGCAGCCGTGTCGACCGCGCTCCCCGGCCGGAGATCAATCGACGTTGAAGACCAGCGGCTTTGCCTGGCGAATGGCCTTGTTGGCCCGCAGCTTGTCAAGCACGACCTCGGACACGGCCCCATCGACATAGAGCAGCGCGATCGCGTCGCCGCCTTCCTTCTCGCGGCCGAGCTGGAAGTTGGCAATGTTGACGCCGGCGTCGCCGAGCGTCATACCGATGAAGCCGATCATGCCGGGAACGTCGGTGTTGGTAATGTAGACCATGTGGTTGCCGACATCCGCATCGAGGTTGATGCCCTTGATCTGGATGAAGCGCGGCTTGCCATCCGAAAACACCGTGCCGGCGACCGAACGGGTCTGGTTGGCAGTCTTCACCGTCAGCTTGATGTAACCGTCGAAGACACCGGTCTTGTCGCGCTTGACCTCGGACAGGATGATGCCCTTTTCCTTGATCATGACCGGCGCCGAAACCATGTTGACGTCGGCGACCTGCGGCCGGATCAGGCCCGCAAGCACGGCGCTGGTCAGCGCCTTGGTGTTCATGCCGGCGGTCGAGCCGTCATAGAGGATCTCGATTTCCTTGATCGCGCTTTCGGTCACCTGGCCGACGAAGGCACCAAGCACGTCGGCGAGCCGGATGAACGGCTTCAGGATCGGCGCTTCCTCAGCGGTGATCGACGGCATGTTGATGGCGTTGGAGACGGCGCCCTTGACCAGGTAGTCCGACATCTGTTCGGCGACCTGCAGCGCGACATTTTCCTGGGCTTCCGTGGTCGAGGCACCGAGATGCGGCGTGCAGACGACGTTCGGCAGGCCGAAGAGCGGGCTTTCTGTCGCGGGCTCGACCTCGAAAACGTCGAAGCCGGCGCCGGCGACATGGCCCGACTTGATCGCTTCGGCAAGCGCCTTCTCGTCGACGAGACCGCCGCGAGCGCAGTTGACGATGCGCACGCCCGGCTTGGTCTTGGCGAGCGCGTCGGCGCTCAGGATATTGCGCGTCTTGTCGGTCAGCGGCACGTGCAGGGTGATGAAGTCGGCCTGGGCAAGCAGTTCGTCGAGTTCAACCTTGGTGACGCCCATTTCCTCGGCGCGCTCCTTGGAGAGGAACGGGTCATAGGCAAGCACATGCATCTTGAGGCCGATGGCGCGCGAGCAGACGATCGAGCCGATGTTGCCGGCACCGATGACGCCGAGCGTCTTGCCGGTGATTTCGACACCCATGAAGCGGGACTTTTCCCACTTGCCGGCCTGTGTCGAGGTGTCGGCAGCCGGAAGCTGGCGGGCGACGGCAAAGAGCAACGCGATTGCGTGTTCGGCGGTCGTGATCGAGTTGCCGAAGGGCGTGTTCATCACGATGATACCGCGGCGCGAGGCAGCCGGGATGTCGACGTTGTCGACACCGATGCCGGCGCGGCCGATGACCTTGAGGTTGGTCGCAGCGGCAATCAGCTTCTCGGTCGCCTTGGTGGCCGAGCGGATCGCCAGACCATCATAGTTGCCGATGATCTCGGCGAGCTTGTCCTTGTCCTTGCCGAGCTTCGGCTGGAAATCGACTTCGACGCCCCGATCGCGGAAGATCTGGACGGCGGTTTCCGACAGTTCGTCGGATACGAGAACGCGAGGTGCCATGAAAGGCCTCCTTCTGAAAGATCAGGTCTGAATGGAAATGCGGTATCGGGCTCCGCTCCCGATGGGAGCGAAGCGGATCACTCAAGTCAGTGTGAGATGCGGGCGAAGTTCATTGTTCCTCACCCCGCGCTCTTGATCAGGCCGCAGCCTGCGTCAGCGTTGCCTTCTGGGTCTCGAAAGCCCAGGTGAGCCACGGCATCAGCGCCTTCATGTCAGCGGTCTCGATGGTGGCGCCGGCCCAGATGCGAAGGCCCGATGGAGCATCGCGATAGTGGCCGATGTCGAAGGCGACGCCTGCCTTTTCGAGAAGGGCGACGACACCCTTGGCAAAGGCGGCCTGTCCGTCGGCGTCAAGCGCCAGGACGTCCTTGTCGACGATCTTCAGGCAGACCGAGGTATTGGAACGGGTCTCGTCCTTGACGGCGAGGTTGGCGATCCAGTCATTGGCGGCGACGAAGTCGAAGATGGCTTCAGCATTGGCGTCGGCGCGGGCAATGAGACCCTTGAGCCCGCCGACCTTCTCGGCCCAGACGAGCGCATCGATATAGTCCTCGACGCAGAGCATCGACGGCGTGTTGATCGTTTCGCCGGTGAAGATGCCCTCGATCAGCTTGCCGCCCGAGGTCATGCGGAAGATCTTCGGCAGTGGCCAGGCCGGAACGTAGGTCAGGAGGCGTTCGACGGCACGCGGCGACAGGATGATGACGCCATGGGCGCCCTCGCCGCCGAGAACCTTCTGCCAGGAGAAGGTGACGACATCGAGCTTGGCGAAGTCGAGGTTCTGCGCAAAAGCGGCAGAGGTTGCGTCGCAGATCGTCAGGCCCTTGCGGTCGGCCGGGATGAAATCGGCGTTCGGCACGCGCACGCCCGAGGTCGTGCCGTTCCAGGTGAAGACCACGTCACGATCGAAATCGATCTTGGAAAGGTCGGGAAGTTCGCCGTAGCCGGCCTCCAGCTTGCGAACGTCGGGGAGCTTCAACTGCTTGACCACGTCAGTCACCCAGCCGGCGCCAAAGCTTTCCCAGGCGACCATATCGACGCCGCGCTGTCCCAGCAGCGACCAGAGCGCCATTTCGACGGCGCCGGTATCGGAAGCGGGCACGATGCCGATGCGGTAATCGGCCGGCACTTCAAGAATGTCACGGGTAAGATCGATGGCCTGCTTCAGCTTCGTCTTGCCGATCTTGGCGCGGTGCGAACGACCGAGCGGAGCATCGGAGAGAGCGTCGAGCGACCAACCGGGGCGCTTCGAGCAAGGGCCAGAAGAAAAATGGGTGTTGTTCGGACGGAGGTCCGGCTGTGCAGGCTTTGCCATGTGCTATCCTTCCAGATAGATAGCCCTTCGTTGGGGAAGGGTGTCCCGCCGCCGGAGATATTGTGAGCGGGACCGGAAGTCAAGCGCTTTGTCGCAATCGCGAAAATTTATGGCGTCGCGGGCAAGATCTGAAAAGACGGGCGAGCGCCGGCGACCAATTGTTGCCGGCAGCCCGTTTGCGCCAGGCCGTGCACCAATACCGGTCCCGCAGCGGTCATAACCGGCTTCATTCCTGCCGATCGATGTTTGAAAGCGTTAGAAGGAGAAGCGCAAACCTGCGCGGATCTCGTGACGCGACAGCCCATCGTCAAAACCCTTATCGCCGGTAGCACCCGCCAGCGCCTCAGCGCCGAAGCCGAACATCTCGCCGTCGGCGATATGGGAATAGCGATAGCCGACATCGAGCTTCAGCTGGTCGCTGAGGTCATAGGAGACGCCGGCCATCAGCGCATAGGTGAAACGCCAACTGTCGCGGCCCTCGTAGGAGGTCGAGCTGGGCGCACCCGCGCAGGCACCACCGCCGGCGACGCAAGCGGCCGTTTCAACCGCGGTGTCCCAATTGAGGCTTGTTGTGCCGATGCCGCCGCCGACATAGGGCGTGAAACCGGCAAGCGTGCCGAAATCGACATAGGCATTCGCCATCAAACCCAGAGCGGAGTAGTCAGCCCCCGTCGAGAAGGCGCAAGACGTGCCCGCCCCCTGCCCCGCACAGGGATTGGCAGACGATGACGAGCCATTGACGCGGCCCTCGAAGTATTCGGCCGTCAGGTCGGCGCGAAACGTGTCGGTGAACTGGTAGCCCACGCCGAGCGAACCTGTGAACGGCTTGTCAAACCGGGCATTGTCGAAGGGTACGCTGCTATAGGTCAGCGTGCCCGCATCGAAGGTCCGGTAGGACGGATCGCCTTCGCCACGCCACGGCGCGTAGCCGATATCGCCGCGCAGGTAGATCGCGCCGGCGCCCGTCGCCTCTTTTTCGATGGTGATTTCCGGGGCATCGAGCAGATCTTCGTCGGCCGAAAGCGCCTCGCCACAGAGCATGAGGCTGGCACCAAAAGCGGCTCCGCAGAACCCGTTTCGCCAATCCATGCCCATGCCCTTTCGCTGCCATACGCGGAACGGCCATGCCGTCACCGCTTCGTTCAGCGTTAACTATTGGCAGCGACTGGTTAACCCGCAGTTAACCATGCCCGTTAGGAAACAGGTAAAGATTGGACGCAACGAAAAGGCCACCCGAAGGTGGCCTCTTGCATGGTCGCGTGGCGCTCGATCACTTGTAGACGATCGGCTCCGGCGGCGGTTCATAGGGAACTTCGCAGACGTTGCCGAAGGAGTAGCGCAGACCGGCGCGCGCCTCGTGGATGTAGAAGCCGTCGTCGAAGCCCGGGCCGCCACCATTGGCAAAGGCGAACATGTCGCCGTCATCCACCTGGCGGAAGCGATAGCCGATATCGGCCTTCAGGTTGCAGGTCAGGTCGATGGCAGTACCTGCCATCAGCGCGTAAGTGAAGCGCCAATCGTCCTCGCCGTCATGGTCGGTCGTCGGGTCACAGTTACCGGGATTGGCGATTTCGCAGCTGGTGTTGCGCAGTCCATCCCACTTCACATGCGTGGCCCCGATACCGGCACCGACGTAAGGGGTAAAGGCGCCGTAGGTGCCGATGTCGACATAGGCGTTGGCCATCACGCTCCAGGCAGAAACCGAGCTGACGTCACTCGACCGGCAGGGACCCGGAAAGCTGCCGCAGTTGCCCAAGGTCGAGCCGTTGAAGTCGCCGTTACCCCAGTAGTCGACCGTGACGTCGGCGCGCAGGTAGTTGTTGAACTGATAACCGACACCGCCGCCGATGACCCAGGAATCATCAATATCGGCGGTTTCGAATTCGGTGATCGTGCCGCCCGGCCCGCCCTGGTAGTAATTCGCGCCGCGCAGGTTGTTCCAAGCATAACCGACATCACCGCGCAGGTACCAGCCGCTGGTCTGGAGGACCTCGACGGGCTGCTCGACCACTGGTGCCTCGACAGGCGGTTGATAGACATCCGCAGCAAAAGCTGCCGTGCCGCTGAGCAAGATCGCAACAACGCCACTCAAAATTCTCTTCATGGCCCACTCCATACATTCCGTTGCTGGGTTCACCATGAAACAGGTGCCCAAAACCCCGATGTTGGTTATGGATAATGAGGAGCAAAGGTTAAGTTCCGATTAACTACAAACGTTTACCGTGATTATTAAGATCCGCCTCTATTCTTACGGTTGTCGCATCGCATTACTATCTGACCCGAAGTTTCATCAAGATGAAACCAAATAGATTGACTGCAGAAGGACCAAGATCTCGCCAAAAAACGAGTGGACCTCCATCCGGGTGTAGCGGCGCAGAAAGTAGATGTCGCGGCCTTGGCAGGGCACCTTTTCCCGCAATCGGCAAAAAAAGAGGCCGATGCGTCGCACCGGCCCTGGAGGGAACTCAATCGTTGTTTCGCACAATTCCGTCGTCCGGAACAGCATAAAGTCTTGCGGTCGGAGCGCCTCGCTCGTTCAGCGAAACGGCAGGCGCTCGAGGATCAGGCGGCGTTGCGGGCGCTTCCGATGACAGTGACCAGTTCGTCGACAATGCGCTCGACCTGGCCGCGGTCGTCGCCTTCCGCCATCACGCGGATCAGCGGCTCGGTGCCGGACGGGCGGATGAGCAAACGGCCGGACTTTGCAAGCTGCGATTCCGCATCGGCGATCGCCTGGCGCACCGCGGCATCCTCAAGTGGCTTGCCGGCAGAAACGCGAACGTTCTTCAACACCTGCGGCACCGGCTCGAAGCGGTGGCACACTTCGCTCACAGCTTTGCCCTGGCGCTTGACGACGGCAAGGATCTGCAGGGCTGCAACAAGGCCGTCCCCCGTCGTGCCAAAATCCGAGAGAACGATGTGGCCGGACTGTTCGCCGCCGACGTTCAGGCCATCCTGGCGCATCTGCTCGACGACGTAACGGTCGCCGACCTTGGTGCGGCGCAGGTCGATGCCGCGCCCCTTGAGATATCGTTCGAGACCGAGATTGGACATGACGGTGGCAGCAATCGCCCCGCCCTGCAGCACCCCATCCTCGGCCCAGCTGTCGGCGATGACAGCCATCAGTTGGTCGCCATCGATGACCGCGCCGTTCTCGTCGACGATCAGCACCCGGTCTGCATCACCATCGAGCGCGATTCCGATATCGGCGCGCACTTCGTGAACCTTCTTCGACAGGGCCGCCGGATGCGTGGAGCCGCAGTCGAGGTTGATGTTGAGACCGTTCGGCTCGGTGCCGATGGTCACGACTTCCGCACCCAGTTCCCAGAGCGCCGTCGGTGCCACCTTGTAGGCGGCGCCATTGGCGCAATCGATGGCAACCCGGAGGCCCTGAAGGGTGACGTCGCGCGGCAGCGTGCGCTTGGCATGCTCCAGGTAGCGGTAGATGTCGCCATCCACGCGCTTTGCCCGGCCGATGTCTACGGATTTCGCCAGCTGTCCCGAAAGGTCCTGGTCGAGCAGCGCCTCGATCTTCTCTTCGATATCATCGGAGAGCTTGCAGCCGTCGGGTCCAAAAAGCTTGATGCCGTTGTCCTGGAACGGGTTGTGGGAGGCCGAGATCATCACGCCGATATCGGCGCGCAGCGAGCGGGTGAGCATGGCGACGCCGGGCGTCGGGATCGGGCCGAGTAGGAAGACGTCAAGGCCGGCAGCCGTGAAGCCCGCGACCATGGCATTTTCGAGCATATAGCCCGAAAGGCGCGTGTCCTTGCCGATCACCACGCGGTGGCGGTGAGCACCGTTGCGAAAGATCGTACCGACAGCGATACCGACCCGCATCGCCAGATCCGGCGTCATCGGGAACATGTTGGACTGGCCGCGGATACCGTCGGTGCCGAAATACTTGCGCTTCATTGGTGCTCCATCGTTCTGCCGGGGCAAGGCTGGTTTTGCCAGCTCCGCCTGTCTGCGATTTGCGCGACTGGTTTTCATTGACCGGACCTCATTTCATGCTGGCGAATGCCTTGCGCCCCGCGATCATCGTTCCCTGAGGGAAACCGAAATCGCAACGCTTCATGTCTTCTTTGACACAAAAGCGCGGCAAACGGCAGCGATTCTAGCATCAGAAATCATTACACCCCGTTACCAAATGCCAGACAGCAAACCGCGTGAAAAAGCCGCCGCTCCACTTGAGGAGCGGCGGCCTGGATACAGGGGGCTAAGGCTGACGCTTATTGCGGCTGAGGTTCGAACCCGCCTTCGGATTCTTCACCCTTGTTACCGGACGGGCCTTCCTTCTTGGCGCCAGCGGAGGGAACCGCCGAGCCACGGTGTGGCGGCGTGTCGTCGCCAAGGTCGCGTGCCGGCTTTTCGCCGCGGATCAGCGCCTTGATTTCGTCGCCGGTCAGGGTCTCGTATTCGAGCAGCCCTTCGGCAAGCGCCACGAACTCGTGGTTCTTCTCCGTCAGGATCCGGCGTGCCGTCTCGTAGGCCTCATCGATCAGGCGACGGATTTCGTTGTCGATCTTCTGGGCGGTCGCTTCCGAGACGTTCTTCTGCTGCGCCACGGAGTGGCCGAGGAAGACTTCCTGCTGGTTTTCGCCGTAGGAAACCTGGCCGAGCTGGTCGGAGAAGCCCCACTGCGTCACCATCGCACGCGCAAGCTTGGTTGCCTGCTCGATGTCGGACGATGCGCCAGACGTGATGTTCTCCTTGCCGAAGGTCAGTTCCTCGGCAACGCGTCCACCCATCATGATGGCAAGCCGCGAGACCATCCACTTGTAGCTCATGGAATAGCGGTCGCCTTCCGGCAACTGCATGACCATGCCGAGCGCACGGCCACGCGGAATGATCGTTGCCTTGTGCAGCGGATCAGCCGAGGGAACGTTGAGCGCGAGGATAGCGTGGCCGGCTTCGTGGTAAGCGGTCAGCTTCTTCTCAGCCTCGGTCATCGCCGAAGAGCGACGCTCCGCACCCATCATGATCTTGTCCTTGGCATCCTCGAACTCGAGCATGGTGACAAGACGCTTGTTGCGGCGGGCGGCCATGAGCGCGGCCTCGTTGACGAGGTTCATCAGGTCCGCACCGGAGAAGCCAGGCGTACCGCGTGCCAGAACTTTGAGGTCGACATTCGGCGCCAGCGGCACGTTGCGTACGTGTACCTTCAGGATACGTTCGCGGCCGTTGATATCCGGGTTCGGCACCACGACCTGGCGGTCGAAGCGGCCCGGACGCAGCAGCGCTGGATCGAGAACGTCAGGACGGTTGGTCGCGGCGATCAGGATGATGCCTTCATTGGCTTCGAAGCCATCCATCTCGACCAGCAACTGGTTGAGCGTCTGTTCGCGTTCGTCGTTACCGCCGCCCAGACCAGCGCCACGATGGCGACCGACGGCGTCGATTTCGTCGATGAAAATAATGCAGGGCGCGTTCTTCTTGGCCTGCTCGAACATGTCACGCACACGGCTGGCACCGACACCGACGAACATTTCGACGAAGTCGGAACCGGAAATGGTGAAGAACGGCACGTTGGCTTCGCCGGCTACCGAGCGGGCGAGCAGCGTCTTACCGGTACCGGGAGGACCGACAAGCAGCACGCCGCGCGGAATGCGGCCGCCGAGGCGCTGGAACTTCTGCGGGTCGCGCAGGAATTCAACGATTTCTTCGAGGTCCTGCTTGGCTTCATCGACGCCGGCGACGTCGTCAAAGGTGACGCGGCCATGCGCTTCGGTCAAAAGCTTGGCCTTGGACTTGCCAAAGCCCATCGCGCCGCGCGAGCCGCCCTGCATCTGGCGCATGAAGAACAGCCAGACGCCGAGGATCAAAAGCATCGGAAGCAGCGTGCCGATATAGCTGAGGAAGCCGGACGAGCCGTCGGTTTCCGGGCGAACCGTGACCGTCACGTCCTTGGCTTCGAGGCGCTCGGTGAGCGCCGTATCAACGGAAGGCGCATAGGTCTGGAACGTTGCGCCGCTTTCAGAATAACTGCCGATCACTTTCGAGCCGGTGATCACGACTTCCTTGACGCGGCTCGCATCCACGTCCTTCAAGAACTGCGAGAACGGAATCTCGCGCGAGCCGGTGCGCTCCGTCGGCTGCTGGAACATGCTGAACAGCGCGATCAGCAAAAGCGCTATGATTGCCCAAAGGGCAAGATTACGAAAATTAGGGTTCATCGAACTCCCCGGAACCTGTCACGACCCACGCATTTCGCCGGGTCGCTGTCTTGCTCCCTAACATAGGGTTCTGGCGACACATTGCCAAGGCAAACCGCCGCCTACCGTTCCATTTCTGTCAATAGATCGTGAACCGGTGGCGGCAGATAACGCTGGCGTCCGAACAATCCGGCGATCCTGTCAGCCATGATCCTGTCGAAACCGGGCAAAAAGGTGTCGTAGAGCCCGATCCGCGGCTCGATCGTGACAGATGCGACATTTTCGCCGTTCTCGGACACGATCCGAGGTGCCGAGAGCGACGCACGGCCAGCAACGCCTGGTGGCAGCCCTGCGGCAATAAGTCTCTCCTGTTGCGGCCCTCGCCCGCCTTCGACCGTCACCAACAGGCGGGTGCCGCCTGAGTTGTGGACGCGAAAACGCCCGTCCCACAGGCCAGCCTCACCGGGCTGCAGGGCCAAGTCGAGCAGACCACGTGCCTCGCGATACAGATAGAGGCCGGACGCGCGGCGGTCGAAGACGACCCTACCGGCCGTCATCCTTCCTGGCGTGCCCTTCTCCAGGAAGCGTGACAGCCGCTGCGCCGTCTCGGTCGGCGGAAGATGCGAACGGCCGCCGATCACCGACGCGAGCGCAAGCAGCGCCCGTTGCCCATCGCCGTCCAGGCATTGACCGATGCCAGAAGACGAAATCTCCGCCACCAGGCCGTCGTGTACCCGCACATGCCGCTCGAGAAGGGCAGCGGCATGTGCCGAAGACAGGGCGCGTAATCGAGCATCCCAAGCCCCGGTATCCGCCGTTGCGGCGTCTGCCAGCTGTGCCCGTGCCCGGACCCGCTCGAAGCGCGGATTGGCATTGCTCGGATCGTCGAGCCAGCCGACCTGTCGGGCAGCGAGAAAGGCACGAATGGCAGCGCGATCGACATCGAGGAAGGGTCGCAGAACCCAGATGCGCCGATCGTAGAGCGTGGCGTCTGCCATGCCGGCGCCGCCTGGCCCCTCCCCCCGTTGCCTTCGCATCAGGATCGTCTCGCGCTGGTCGTCGCGCGTGTGGCCGGTGACGATGGCAGAGGCGTCGACGCGCTCGGCCAATTCCGAAAGCAGTTGATAGCGTTTGTCGCGGGCCGCCGCCTGAATGCCGGTGCCAGGCTTCGGCCCGTCCCATCGGCAGGTGACGTGAGCAACACCAAGCGTGGCTGAGAACGCCGCAACGGCGCTTGCCTCTTCAGCCGATTCCGGCCGCAGCGCGTGATCGACGGTACAGGCGGTCAGGGAAAACGTATTGGGCGCGCTCGCCTCGATCGCCTCGTGCAGGGCGAGAAGCAGTCCCTTGGAGTCGCTCCCGCCGGAGACGGCGACAAGGATGCGCGCTGGTCGGTCGAAGGATGCGAGAAATCGTTTCGCCGTTTCGAGAACGGCCGTCGGCGCTTGAGCCTCAGCAGCCAAAACGGCTCTGCTCGCTCGTCACCTTCGCCTTCACCGCCGGCGAAGCCTTGGGATAGCGCTTGTTGACCTCGCGCAACGTTGCGCAGGCGGTTTCCTTGTTGTCGAGCGCACCGAGCGACATGCCGAGCTTCAGCAGCATTTCCGGTGCCTTCGGCGATTTTCCATGGGCCTGGTGGGCATTCAGGAAGGTCTTGGCGGCATCGCTGTACTTGCCTTGCGAATACTGCGCCTCGCCCAGCCAGAAGCTGGCGTCTGCGGCCTTGTCACCCCTAGGGAAAGCGGCGAGATAGTCGCCGAACTCCTGTTCGGCCGTGCTGTAGTCGCCGGAAAGCACGTGTCCGTAGGCGGACTGGTAGAGATCGCCGGGGTTGTCGAGCGACGCCGTCTGCTGGCTGCCGGGATTGTTGTTCAGGCCGCCATCAGCAGGGGCGCCCGCTCCGGTTTCGACGCCGGGAAGCGTGGCATTTGCGCCCGGCTGTGCGTCCGTCGTCGCGGCAACCGGATTGCCGTTTTCGTCAAAGACGATCTGGCCGAGGGTTGCCGGCGCTCCAGCACCAGTGGTGCCCTGGCTCGGATCCGACGAGGCGCCGGACGAAGCCATGTCGTTGCCGCTGCCAGCCGGCGCCATGGTCTGGCTATCCGTCACCCCGGGGGTGACGGACGCCTGATCGCTGGTCTTCGGCGTTTGCAATGCGCCGCTCTTCTTCGGGGAGGCCTTGCCGCTTTCCAGATCCTGGAAGCGGAACTCGTTGTCCTCCTGGAACTTCCGGATCTGTTCCTGCATCTGCAGGAGCTGGAAGCTCATTTCCTCGATACGCCCGTTGAGCGAGCGGATCTGTTCCTCAAGCTGGCCAATCCGTGCGGTCTCGGCCGACTGCACCTTCACCACTGGCAGGTTCTGCACGCCAGTGCTGGTTTCAGTCGTTCGGGCGAGCAGCCCTGAAAGCGGCATGGCGTATGCTGACTGGCCAAGGCCCGAAAGAGCCGCAAGACCGAGCAGTCCCGCCACGACAAATTTCTTCATTTCTTTGTCCTGTTCGAATACCGGTTGTCCCACCCTAGAATCGGGGCCCGCAATACATCTCGCCGAGTCAACTGGGTGATTGCCGCACAGTTTTCCAATTGCCCTGAAAAAGCAACGGAGTTCGGCCAAAGTGTGGTAAAAAAGCAAAGGGCGGCCGAGTGCCGCCCTTTTAATTTAGCAGTCTGCGATCTCAGGAACAATTGAGTGTTCCCAGCGAACGCATCCCCATTCCGGACCGGGCAGAGCCGACCGCGGAATCCGGGCATTACATGCCTGCGCCGCCGAGAACGGTGACTGCACGGCGGTTCTGCGACCAGCACGAGATGTCGTCGCAGACGGCGACCGGCTTTTCCTTGCCGTAGGAAATCGTCTTCATACGGTTGGCCGGAACGCCCTGGCTGATGAGGTAGTCGCGGGTCGATGCCGCACGACGAGCACCGAGTGCCAGGTTGTATTCGCGCGTACCGCGTTCGTCGGCGTGGCCTTCGATGGTGATCGCGTAGTTCGGGTACTTGGCGAGCCACTGAGCCTGACGAGCGAGCGTCTGCTGAGCATCGGCGCGGATCGAGGTGGAGTCGGTATCAAAGAAGATGCGGTCGCCGACATTGACGGTGAAGTCCTGCTGCGAGCCCGGGGTCGCAGAACCGGCGCCACCGAGGCCAAGTTCGCCCGCGCTGCCCGGCAGGTTCTTCTTCGATGCACAGCCAGCGATGGCAAGCGTCATGACCAGGGCGATCATGATCGGGTTGCGAGCGATGGTCTGCATGCGGCCTGCGGCCGGGGTGTCAATTCGGCTCATACGCCGGTCTCCTTGAGAAGTGTCTGAATTCACGGTTGCCAGACTGTAACCGGAAGCGGTTAATCGCTTTTCAACAGTTATGGTTAACAAATCGATAATTTCGGCTCGGGGCCTGCTAGACCAGCACTTTGCGGCGAGAAAGCGGCATCGCTGCCACAATCCCCGCCGCAAAACGGGTCAACCTATTCAAGCAGCGGCGACCAGGCCGGGTCGGAAGCGAAGCCCTGCGTCGGGACGGCCTGCTCGTTGTACCCCGACAGATCGATCGAGTAGAGCTGCGGTCCTCCGGAGCCGGCGCCCTGGCGGAAGAACATCAGCACGCGGCCGTTCGGCGCCCAGGTCGGGCCTTCATTGTGGAAGCCGGTGGTCAGGATGCGCTCGCCCGAACCGTCGGTCTTCATCACGCCGATCGAGAACTTGCCGCCCGACTGCTTGGTGAAAGCGATCAAGTCGCCGCGCGGAGACCAGACGGGCGTGGAATAGGAGCCGTCGCCGAAGGAGATGCGGCGCTGGCCGGAGCCGTCGGCACCCATGACGTAGATCTGCTGGCGTCCGCCACGGTCGCTTTCAAAGGCGATCTGGCTGCCATCGGGCGAGTAGGACGGCGCGGTGTCGATCGCCGCCGTATTGGTGAGGCGGGTCGTGGTGCGCGAACGCAGGTCCATCGTATAGATGTTGGCGTTGCCGTCCTGCTGCAGGCTCATGATGACCCGCTGGCCATCCGGCGAGAAGCGCGGCGAAAAGGTCATGCCGGGGAAGTTGCCGACGACTTCGCGCTGTC
The DNA here is from genome assembly GCF_037026475.1 of Ensifer sp. MJa1. Classification (NCBI taxonomy): domain Bacteria; kingdom Pseudomonadati; phylum Pseudomonadota; class Alphaproteobacteria; order Hyphomicrobiales; family Rhizobiaceae; genus Ensifer; species Ensifer sp. MJa1. The sequence goes on from NZ_JAKUMO010000010.1 coordinate 136,382, forward strand.
CGGTTTCCAGCTGCAGCAGGTAAACGCGCGGCTGCTGGTTTTCGAACGACATGTAGGTGACTTCCTGACGGTTCGGCGAGAAGCGCGGCGTCAGAACGATGTCGTTGGAGTTTGTGAGCGCCCGGGCGTTGAAGCCGTCCTGGTCCATGATGGCGAGCTGACGCTTGCGTGCCGTCTTCGGGCCGCTTTCGGCGACATAGACGATACGGGTGTCGAAGTAGCCCTTCTCGCCGGTTACGCGCTCATAGATGGCGTCAGCGATGATATGGGCGACGCGGCGCCAGTTTTCCGGCTGCGTAAAGAACTGCTGGCCGGTCATCTGCTGGCCGCCGAAGGTATCCCAGAGACGAAATTCCGCCTTCAGCCTGCCGTCGCCTTCCTGGGTGACGCGGCCGGTGACCAGCGCCTGCGCGTTGATGACCTTCCAGTCCTCGAAGCGCGGGGTGGCATCCGGGTTGCTGATCTTCTCGATGAAGGCACCCTTGTTGATCGGCGCGAACAGACCGGAGCGCTTGAGGTCGGCTGCGACCACGTCAGAGATCTTCTGGCCGAGCTCGCCCTGGAGAAAGTCGGTGACAGCAATCGGCAGCGGTTCGACGTTGCCCTTGTTGATGTTGATTTCGACTTCAGCATGCGCCGGCGTCACCGCCGCCACGACGGCGGCTAACATGCCCGCAGCCACCATCATGGCGCGGATAAGAGAGACCTTGATCATAGAGACAAGCCTTTCAGCTTCGTACGAAGGGTTTGCAGGGTTGGTGTGCTATCCGGCATGGGTTCCAATCCCGGCAGCTCTAGAGTGCGAATTCCGACGGGTCGAAGTTCAGCACGAGGGTATTCCATCCTTTTTCGCCCTCATATTTGTCAGGCGGGAGGTTTTGTAGCGGAGCGGAGCGGCGGATCGCACGCAAGGTGCTGCTTTCAACGGCGCGGCGCGTGCCTTCGGGGCCACCGGTTGCAGTCACTTCAGGCGTGCCGACGATGTTGCCCGATGGGTCGAGTTGCACGCGGACCGTGACGCGGACTTCCTCGACGCCGGTCAGACCCGGTGTCAGCGACCAGTTGCCCTGAATCTGGCCCTTCACGCCGTCGATCTCGTTGGCGCTGAGGCCCACACCGATGGTCTTCTTGCCACCGAGCGCGGCTTCCTGCGTCGAACGCTTGGCGCCTCCGGCGGACGGATCCTGCCGGTTGAGCAGCGCTGCGATCTCGTCGGCGTTGAATTTGCTTTCCTCGGTGGAGGCCTGCTTCTTCTGCTCCTTCGGCGTCTGCTCGTTCTTGCGTTCAGGCGTCTTTGCAGATTGGGCCGGCTTTTCGACCTTGGGCTTTACAGCCGGCGTCGGCACCTTTTCAGGCAGCGCTTCGGCTTCCGGGTTTTCTGCTGGCTTTTCTTCGGCGGGCGCCGGCTCCGGCTTGGTCTCCGGCTTTACTTCCTGCTTCGGTTCCGGCAGGGCCGCGACTTCGGTCGCCGGCTCCGAGGCGGGTTTGGTTTCCTCGACCTTCTTGATTTCCTGCTCGACCGGATCGGGCGTCGGCTCTGGCTTGTCGTTCTTTTCCGGCGAGGCGGTGGCTTCGCTCTTCGACGGCTTGGCGTTCGGCGTCGGCGGCGTCTTCAGGTCGGTATCGTTGTCGCCGACATTTTCGGCCGGCTGGTTCGTCTCCGGACGCTTGGTCGGGACCGGCGACGAATGCTCCTTCTTCGGTGCCTTCTTGTCGCCCTGCTGAACCTGGGTCATTTCCGAATAGGGAACGATGTCGACAGGCAAAGCCTCGACGTCGGCGACCTGGAAGTCAGCCGGGCTGCCAAGCGAAACCAGCGCCCAGGTCAAGACCATGGCGTGGAGGACAGCAGATGTAGCGAGACTGCCCTTCATCTTGGACGATCACTTTTCCTGTTCTTGCAGCGTGACGAGGCCTAGGTTCTTGAAACCGGCAGCCGAGATGCGGGCCATGACCTTCATGACCGTGCCATAGTCGGCATTGGTATCGCCGCGCACATAGATGCGCTCGTTGTAGCCGGTCGTGGCAATTGCCTCGAGCTTCGGCACCACTTCATCAATGGCGATCGGCGTTTCCTGCAGGTAGATCTCGCCGGCCGGATTGACCGAAACGGTGATCGGCTGCGTATCGGAATTGAGCGCCTTTGCCTGCGTTTCCGGCAGGTCGATCGGCACGCCGACCGTCATCATCGGTGCTGCCACCATGAAGATGATCAGGAGCACGAGCATGACGTCAACGAACGGCGTGACGTTGATCTCACTCATCACGGCCTTCTTGCCGCCGCGGCGACGACGTCCGCCGCCCGAACCCTTGGCTCCGCCAACCGACATACCCATGAGCGTGGTCTCCGTATTCTCTGGCGATTATTGCGCGGCCTGGCGCGGGCTCTGCAGCTTCTCGTCGATTTGCCGCGAAAGGATGGCGGAGAACTCGTCGGCGAAGGCTTCCATGCGCGCCGACAGCTTGCCGGCGTCGGCCGAGAACTTGTTGTAGGCGATAACCGCAGGAATAGCGGCGAGAAGGCCGATTGCGGTGGCAAGCAGCGCTTCGGCGATACCGGGCGCCACGACCGCAAGGTTGGTCGACTTCGAGCCGGCGATCGCCTGGAACGAGGTCATGATACCAACGACGGTACCGAAGAGACCGATGAACGGTGCGGCCGAACCGATGGTGGCAAGCGAACCGAGGCGGGCTTCGAGCGTTTCCGATTCACGGGCGAGTGTCACGTCCATGGCCCGGTCGATACGCATCTGCAGGCCGATCGGCGAGCGGGCGCCGCGCTCGAAGCTCTTCTTCCACTCGCGCATGGCGGACACGAAGATCGCGCCCATGCCGGCGGTCTGCCTGTCGGCGAGCGTGCGGTAGAGCTCTTCCAGCGACTGGCCGGACCAGAACACCTGCTCGAAACTGTCGAGCTGGCGGCGAACGCGGCCGTAGTTCAGCGTCTTGTCGACGACGATCGCCCAGGTCCAGACGGAGGCGGCAATCAGCCCCAGCATGACCAGCTTCACGACGAAGCCCGCTTGCATGAATAGCGACCAGAGGCTCACATCGTGCGTCGCCGCGGCCAATCCAACCTGTTCCATCGTCTTCAGTCCCCGAATCCAAACACCCGGCAAGAGCGGTTCATGCTCGTGACCGGGTAGCCCAAACGTCCTGTTTGCAAGAGTGCCCGGCACCGCCGCAGATCGCACCATCGCGACCTTAAATAGCTTTAGGTTGCCTTCTTGCCGTCAATTTTGGTCAAAGGATGACGTGCACTGCACAAATCCTGATGGGTTCATTAAGACACCATTATGGTTAAGAGACCGTTACCGCATTGTGTCTTTGCAGCATCACCCTCAGCGAGGAACTTCAGCGGGTGGAAGTCGTTTCTTTTGCATGGCCTGGCAAACGCACCAACATCGCCGCGAGTACCTCTCCCTGCCCCATTTTGACGCGTGGCAGGCGTGCAGACTGACCCGCCTTGCGCTGCCGGGTGCCCCTCGTGGCATCCTTGCAGTCGAGATTTGGCGGCTTGAATGATCCGTTGCAGCACGCAAAAGTCGGATGGGCGAAGACGTCACCTCAACCAGAACGCAAGAGCCACCATGACCGCGAAGACAAAGAGTTCAGCAGCGGATGACACTGTTCTCGGTGTGCGAATTACCCACCCGGACCGCATCCTTTTTGAAGCAGGGGGCATTACCAAACTGGATCTCTGCCGCTACTTTGCGGCCGTGGCGGAGCGCATGTTGCCCTATGCCGCCGAGCACATCCTGTCGCTCGTCCGCAGCCCGCGCGGCGGCCATGGCCAGGGCTTCTACCAGAAACATGCGAGCGACGGTTTTCCGAACGAGATCAGCCAGGTCGCCGTCAAGGAAAGCTCCGGCGAAACCGAAAATTACATGTATGTGCGTGACGCCAACGGGCTGGTCGCCGCGGTGCAAATTGGAACGCTCGAATTCCACATCTGGGGATCGCGGGTCGACACACTCGAAACACCCGACCGGCTGGTCTTTGACCTCGACCCCGATCCGAGCGTCGGCTTCGAGACCGTGAAGGCGGCGGCCGTGGCCGTTCGCGATGCGCTCGCCGAGATCGGGCTCAGGTCGTTGCCAATGGTCACCGGCGGCAAGGGTGTGCACGTCATCGTTCCGCTGATCGCCCATGCCACCTGGCCGCAGGCAAAAGCCTTCGCCAAAACCTTTGCGCAGAGCTTCGTCGATAGGGATCCAGACAAGTTCATCGCCACCATGTCGAAGGCGAAGCGCGAGGGGCGGATCTTCATCGACTGGTTGAGGAACGAACGCGGCGCCACCGCGATCGCCCCCTATTCGACCCGGGCACGCGACGGCGGCCCGGTTGCCACCCCTGTCAGCTGGGACGAGCTTGCCGGCCTTGGCGCTGCCAACAGCTTCCGCATTCCCGGTATTCTCGCGCGGATCGAAAGCGGTGCCGATCCGTGGGGAGACTTCGCCAAGCTCAGGCAGTCCCTTGCCCAGGAAATGCTCGACAGGCTCGGGGCAAAAGCGCCGGACTAGCTTGCGTCCGCTTCGGATCCACGGGTGAGGCGCTTCCGGGCGCGCAGCGGCCTTGGAGTGGCCTTTCTGAAGAATGCGCCTAGCCGACGCTCTCCTTCGCATGCTGGAACTTGTAGGCGAGCGCCTCCGGCAGACGCCGCGGCCGCCCCTGGCCGTTGATCACAGCGATGATCACCTTGGCGGCAATCAGCAACTGCTCGCCGCGGCGGATCTCCTGCTGCAGCACCATCTTGGCGCCGCCAGCCTTCTCGGTGACCGTGGTAATGGTCAGGATATCGTCCATGCGCGCAGGAAGCTTGAAGTCGATCTCCATGCGATGGACGACGAAGACCAGACCTTCGCTGTCGCCCTCGATTGCCAGCGTCGCCTGTTCGACCCCGAGCAGACGCAGGAAATCGGTGCGGGCGCGTTCCATGAAGTGCAGGTAGCGGGCGTGGTAGACGACGCCGGAAAAGTCGGTGTCTTCGTAGTAGACGCGCTGGATCAGCCGATGGCCGTGTTCGGTCAGTTCGCCTGCGAGCGAAATCTGGGACATGCTTCTCTCCGAGAGTATTTCCCAATTCCTGTGCAGGAACAAAAAGCCGTTTGCAAGCATTGCAGCACTGTCACAATCCTATCCTATCACGTGACGGACTTCCTTCCCTCGATCAGGAGAACGTGCATGAAGATTGCGATTCTCGGCGGCGACGGTTTCGTCGGTTGGCCCACGGCCCTTCACCTGTCCGATACCGGCCACGACGTTCACATCCTCGACAATCTCTCGCGCCGATGGATCGATACCGAACTCGGCGTGCAATCGCTGACCCCGATGGATTCGATCCAGGAACGCACCCGCATCTGGCATGCCGAAACGGGTCGCCGCATCCATTTCAACCTGATCGATCTTGCCCGCGACTACGAGCTGCTGAAGAACTGGCTTGCCGAGCATCGTCCGGATGCGATCGTGCATTTTGCCGAACAGCGCGCCGCGCCCTACTCGATGAAGAGTGATCGTCACAAGAACTACACGGTCAACAACAACGTCAACGCCACTCACAACCTGCTGAATGCGCTGGTCGAGCTCAGCCTCGACGCGCATCTGGTGCATCTCGGCACCATGGGTGTCTATGGCTACTCCACCATCGGTGCGGCGATTCCCGAGGGCTATCTTCCGGTCGGCATCGAGACGATGGGCGGCGAAACCGTCAGCCAGGAGATCCTCTATCCGTCCAATCCCGGCTCGATCTATCATATGACCAAGTGCCTGGATCAGTTGCTCTTCCAGTTCTATGCGAAGAACGACGGCCTGAGGATCACCGACCTGCACCAGGGCATCGTCTGGGGCACGCACACCGAGCAAACGCGCCGCCATGCCCAGCTCATCAACCGCTTCGACTATGACGGCGATTACGGCACCGTGCTCAACCGCTTCCTCATCCAGGCGGCGATCGGCTATCCGCTGACCGTGCACGGCACCGGCGGCCAGACGCGCGCCTTCATCCACATCCAGGATTCGGTGCGCTGCATCGAGCTGGCGCTAAAGAACCCGCCGGCGCGTGGCAGCCGCGTCGAGATCTTCAACCAGATGACCGAGACGCATCGGGTGCGCGACCTCGCCGAGATGATCGCATCGATCAGCGGCGCGCAGATCGCCTGGCTGCCGAACCCGCGCAAGGAAGCAGCCGAGAACGAACTCGTCGTGCACAACGAGAAGTTCTTGGGCCTCGGCCTCAACCCGACGCGACTGCAAGACGGACTGCTGTCGGAAATCGTCGATGTCGCCAAGAAATTCGCCTATCGTGTCGACCGCACGCGTGTTCCGGCCGTCTCCGCCTGGACCAAGGACATCGCGCCGCTGATCAACCACGACCCAGAGGGCAAGCGTCTGAAATCCGTTTCATGACATCGAACGATCCACTGGAGGGGCTCCGCCCCTCCTCGCCTCACACAGCCGGTCATGCCTTTGTGACATTGGTCACTAATGCCGACTATGCGCTCGGCGCCCGCGCGCTCGCCCGCTCCATCCGGCTCACGGCCACAACGGCCGATATCGTCGTGCTGCACACGGGTGGCGTTTCGCTTGAAGCGCTGGCGCCCCTTGCCGAGTTCCAGTGCCGTCTGATCGAGACCGACCTCTTGACGCTCTCCGACGGGTTCAACGAACGCCACGCCCGCCGCAACGTGCATGAGAAGGCGCCCTTCACCAAGGGCCGCAAACCCGACTTTCATTCACCGCTCGACAACTTCTGCAAGCTGAGGCTCTGGCAGCTGACTGAGTATCGTCGCTGCGTCTTCATCGACGCCGACGCCATCGTGCTCAAGAGCATCGACCAGTTGTTTGCCTATCCGGAGTTCTCCGCCGCCCCCAATGTCTATGAAAGTCTCGCCGATTTTCACCGCTTGAACTCCGGCGTCTTCGTCGCCGAGCCGTCGCTGACGACGTTTGGGCGAATGCTGGAGCGCCTCGACGCGCCCGATGCCTTCTGGCCGCGAACCGACCAGACCTTCCTGCAGGCGTTTTTCCCCGATTGGCACGGCCTGCCCGTCACCATGAACATGCTGCAATATGTCTGGTTCAATCTGCCTGAACTCTGGGATTGGCGGTCGATCGGCGTGCTGCATTATCAGTATGAAAAGCCCTGGGAAAAGGATCATCCCCGCGCTAGAGCCCTACAGCCGTTGATCGACCTTTGGGCCTGCTATCTCACCGGCGAGAACATCCCCGAGATCGCCGAGCTCGCCAATCCGGCAAGCCGATGACCCGCGTGCTGGTGTCAGGAGGCACGGGCATGGTCGGGCGTTTCATCGTCGAGCACCTGGCCCGACATGGCTATGAGGTCATTGTTGGCGGACGTAACCGACCGGCGCCCGGGCATTTCGGGGCCCAGGTTGCGTTCACGCCGCTGTTGCTCGATGCAAATCGCAACCAGCAGGAGGCATTCACCGGGATCGACCACTTCGTCCATGCCGCCTTCGACCATGTGCCCGGTCGATATCGGGGCGGCGAAGGTAACGATCCCGAAGGCTTTCGCCTGGCCAATCTCGACGGCAGCCTTCGCCTGTTCCAGGAGGCGCGCGAAAGCGGCGTGAAGGTCTGCCTCTTCCTGTCGAGCCGTGCCGTCTACGGGGCGCAATTGCCGGGACTGGAACTGACGGAGGATACGCCGTGCCGACCGGAGACGCTCTACGGTCGGCTGAAGCTTGAAGCAGAACAGGCCCTGGCTGCGATGGCGGATGCGCATTTCCGGCCCGTCAATCTGCGTGCCACCGGTGTCTACGGCGAGGCACAGCCCGACGGTCGGCACAAATGGCACGACCTGTTCTCAGATTATCTCAGCGGGCGCCCGGTCCCGCCTCGGGCCGGCACGGAGGTGCATGGCGACGATGTCGGCGCCGCAGTCCGGTTGGCGCTCGAAAACCTGAGCGACAAACCACGAGCGATAACCCTCAACGTCTCCGACATGCTGGTCGACAACCGGTCATTGCTGGCAATCGTCAAGGAAATCACTGGCAGCGCGCATGCCTTGCCCGACGCTGCGCCACGAGACGCCTTCAACGTCATGAATACGGAAAAGCTGAGACGGCTCGGCTGGCGGCCGGGCGGTGCGGAGCGGCTGCGCCGGACGATCGAAGCCTTGCTGGCATGACGGCCGCGTCAAAGTGAAAAGGCCCGGCATCAAGATGCCGGGCCTTCCGAAGGCAATCCGAGGATCGCGCCGAATGGGACGATCAAACGACCGCGGGAAGTCCCAACTCCGGTTCGACGCGCGACCTGGCCTTGATTTTTGTGGCCGCACCGGGCGAAACGACAAAGAGCAGGCTATGGGCGATGGCAATGGCCGCAGCAAGCAGCAGCGCATAGGCCGTCAAGATGACAGTCATCGGCACGACGAAGTTGAGCTGCGGCAGCGCACCGAGCAGCAGCGGCACATACCACGAGGTGGCCGAGACGGCACCGGATATGAGCAAGACGCTGCACTGTTTGGTCGACATGCCCTCCAGCAGCGATGAACCGATCTGCGCCTTGACCTTCGGCAGAATGACAGCGTGGATGAACGCCCCATTGATCGTCAGGATGGCGACGATCGTCATCTTTGCCCAGACCTTTTCGTTGCCGAGCTTGATCGGTTCGAAGAAGCCGTAATAGGCGAGGAAGCCGAAGCCGGTGACCCAAAGGAGGATCAGCCCCCAATTGACGATCCTGGAGCCGAAGTGAAACACCGCGAAGTGTTCCGGCGATACTTTACCCTTGATGAAGAAGCGCAAGATCATCAGGTCGAGAACGGTGGCAGCGCCCAGACCGAGTGCAAGCCCAATGAAATGCAGAATGCGCAGACCCGTTTTCAATCCAACGACGAGATCTAGGCTCAGGGTATTAATCAGAAGCGTAAGTCCCATTAGAAAGTACCTTTGCGATGTCGCTAGCATCACATGGGAACGGCGTCCCCCACACAATAGACGCCTCTTCGTGTCCCCTCAGACCATCTGCAATACGCTGAACTCGATGCTCTTCCGCCTGTCCCGAGGCGGCATGTGATACTGTTAACGCCCTTTGTCGCCTTCGACGCTAGTTCTCGACCTGCCGCACTCTCAACGCCTTTCAGCGTCTGCGAACTGGTCTGGACTAGGTCTGGCGTCGCCCGCCGTCTAGGTAAGGCCGAAATCGGTTCAAAGCGCGGCATCGCTGTGGCGATATTAAGAATATTGTAAAACAGTCACATTGAATAAGATTTCATTGCCTGGAAACGTACCTCTTGATAGGCCCTGCCGGTCCGCCCACGCCATCACCGACATCGACTTCCAGCAAGCTGCCTTGCTACGGGTAAGGCTAGGATAATCATGGCAGAAGTATGCGAGGACCGCATGCAGACTGACTATCCGAGATCGACGACGACGATCTCTGGCGGCATGCCAAACCGAATGGGCGCAAGTGAGCAACCGAGGCCACCCGACACGATCAGGCTGCGATCGTCCTCGACCATGTGACCATAGGCGTAGCGGTCGCCGAAACGCGAGGGCACAACGGGCGCGTATCCGAGAAACCGGACCTGGCCGCCATGGGTATGGCCCGACAGCGTCAACGCAACCCGGGAAGGGACGCGCGGGAAGATGTCCGGCTCGTGCGCCAGCAGGATGACCGGGTCTCCATCACTGACCTGCGCCAGCGTGCCATCGAGGTCGTCGAGGCCACGCATGCGCTTGCGCTGCCATTTGTTGCCGGGCTTGAAGGCAAGCTGATCCTCGAGGCCGGCAATCCAGAAGCCGAAGCCGTCCTTCTCGAGCCGGATCGCCCGGTTGCTGTAGACGTTGACGCCGGCGGCGTGGAGCGCCTTGTGCCCAAAGGTCGGGCCGCCGTTCTTCTGGGCGGTCCTGTCCTCCCACCAGTCGTGATTGCCCATGACCGCATGAACCCCGAGCGGGGCCGTAAGCGTACCGAGGGCCTTCGCCCATTCGCTGGAATGCACGTAACGGGTGACGTAGTTCATGCCGGCCGCATAGTCGCCCAACAGGACCGTGATGTCGCCGCCAAGATTGTTGGCCTGCCGACAAATGGACTCGATGCGGCTGACGGGCATCCAGGGCTCGCACGCATGAATGTCGGCAAGTGCCACGACACGCAGCTTCAAGCCCGGCGTCCAGCCGGGAGGCGTCAGCTTGTAGCGGGTCACATTCAGCCGGGCGAGCGGCTCGAAGGCAAAGGCATAGCCACCGAGTGCTGCCATGCTGGCGATACCGCCGCCGATCATTTTCAACAATCCGCGGCGAGTGATCATCTATTCGTCCTCGAGTGTCAGTCGGAACTGCGCCGCCTCGACCTCTTTTGGTGGGTTGAGGCCGATATGTTTCCAGGCGTTTGCGGTCAAGATACGGCCGCGCGGTGTCCGCTGGATGAAACCTTGCTGAATAAGGTAAGGCTCGATGATGTCCTCGATCGCATCGCGCGGCTCGGAAAGACCGGCAGCGATCGTCTCAATGCCAACGGGTCCGCCGCCGAAATTCTGCGCGATCATGAACAGGTAGCGCCGGTCGAGTTGGTCGAGGCCCATGTTGTCGACGAGAAGCCGCGTCAGCGCTTCGTCGGCGATCTCCCGGGTCACGGCTTCGGCACGCGCCACTTCGGCGAAATCGCGCACCCGGCGCAAAAGCCGGCCGGCAATGCGCGGCGTGCCGCGGGCACGGCGGGCGATCTCGCGCGCGCCGTCGTCGGTCATGCCGAGGCCCATCAACCGGGCGCCGCGGCGCACGATCGATTCCAGTTCCTCGACCGTGTAGAAATTGAGCCGCACCGGAATGCCGAAGCGGTCACGAAGCGGCGTCGTCAACAGGCCGAGGCGGGTGGTTGCCGCCACCAGCGTGAACTTCGACAGGTCGATCTTGACTGAACGCGCCGCCGGTCCCTCGCCGATGATCAGGTCGAGCTGGAAATCTTCCATCGCCGGATAGAGGATTTCCTCGACCGCCGGGTTGAGACGGTGGATTTCGTCGATGAAGAGCACGTCGCGCTCTTCGAGATTGGTGAGCAGGGCGGCGAGATCGCCGGCCTTGGCGATGACAGGGCCGGAGGTCGAGCGGAAGTTGACGCCGAGCTCCTTGGCCATGATCTGCGCCAGCGTCGTCTTGCCGAGGCCGGGCGGACCGACGAACAGCACGTGGTCGAGTGCCTCGCCGCGGTTCTTGGCCGCCTCGATGAAGATCTTCAGGTTGGCGCGTGCCTCCGCCTGGCCGGTGAAATCGTCCAGTGTCTGCGGCCGCATCGTCGCGTCGAGATCCTCGCCGCGCTTTTCCGGCGCTATCAGGCGTGCCGCGTCAGTCATGCATTCGTTCCAATCAGTCCGTCGTCAGACGCAGACATCCGTCCTGCATCCGGCTCCATCCGTTCTGCCTTGAGCGCCCCGTCAAGGCAAGCGCTCATCGCGCCAGTTCTTTCAGGCCAAGGCGAATGAGCCTGGCGCTGTCGCCCCCTTCGCCGCCATTCTTCAAGGCCGCGGCAACGGCGTTGGCCGCCTGGTCGCGCGAATAGCCAAGGTTGGTGAGCGCCGAAACGGCATCGGAGACCGGCGCGGACGCAACGCCCTCACCAAGCTCCTGCTTGAGGCCGATCGATGCCGACATCTCGCCAGCAAAGGCTGGCGCCTTGTTCTTGAGTTCCGTGACGATGCGCACCGCCACCTTGGGCCCGACGCCCGGCGCGCGCGAGACCGACGTCTTGTCCTGCAGCGCGATCGCATTGGCGAGTTCGCCCGGCGTCAGCGTCGAAAGCACGGCAAGCGCCACCTTCGAGCCAACCCCCTGCACGCTCTGCAAGAGGCGGAACCATTCCCGCTCCAGGGCCGACAGGAAGCCGAACAGCTTCAACTGGTCCTCGCGCACATAGGTCTCGATGAAGAGCACCGCCGCCTCGCCAGCCGAACCGAGCTTGGACAAGGTGCGTGCCGAGCAGAAGGCAACGTAGCCGACGCCATGCACGTCGAGCACAACGTGATCCTCGCCGATCTCGTCGATGTTACCCTTCAATTTGCCGATCATGGGGCGTCTCCCGCGGTGGGATGGTCGCTCAGACCATCGGAAAAAATCTTGTCGGGCGCAACTACGCCATCAATGCGGCAAGCCGGCTCGTCACCGATTGACGATTGTGAGCGTGGCAGATGGCGATCGCCAGCGCGTCGGCCGCGTCATTGCCCTTGAACTCGACCTTCGGCATCAGGACCTTGATCATCATGTGAATCTGCTGCTTCTCGCCATGGCCGACGCCGATCACCGCCTTCTTGACGGCGTTGGGCGCATATTCGGCGACCCTTAAGCCCGCCCGTGCCGGAACCAGCATCGCGATGCCCCGTGCCTGCCCGAGCTTCAGCGTCGCCGTCGCATCCTTGTTGACGAAGGTCTGCTCGACCGCCGCCTCGTGCGGCTGGTAGCTGTGCACCACGTCGGCAAGGCCGTCATGCAGCTGGCAGAGCCGTGATGCCAGATCCATCTCGCCATCGGACGTCACGGTGCCGGAAGCGACGAAACGCAGCGAATTGCCGAGCGTCTCGATGATGCCCCAGCCGGTGCGGCGGAGGCCCGGATCGATGCCGATGATGCGAATCGTGGTCTGCATGAATTTCACCCTATGACGACAGTCCGGACGCTGCCAGCAAAAAGTGAACAAAACAAAAACATACGCACAACTGAGGCGGCAGATCAGGTTTTCTTCGCCACCACCCTTGGATTGAGGAAAATTGAGCTTACATAGCCTTTCATCAATTTCCCTCAACGAAGGCCTTTGCCATGGCGACTTTCTCCGTCCTCGATCTTTCCCCGATCACGCAAGGCGGCAGCGTCGCCCAATCGCTGGAAAATTCGCGCCGTCTTGCGCAGGCCGCGGAAGAAAACGGCTACCAGCGCTTTTGGCTTGCCGAGCACCACGGCATGAAGGGCATTGCGAGTGCGGCGACCTCGATCGTGATCTCGCATGTGGCAGCCGCCACCAAGACGATCCGCGTCGGCTCCGGCGGCATCATGCTGCCGAACCATTCGCCGCTGGTGATCGCCGAGCAGTTCGGCACGCTGGCAGCTCTCTATCCCGGCCGCATCGACCTCGGCCTTGGCCGCGCGCCTGGCACCGACATGCGCACCGCCCAGGCGCTGAGGCGCAACATGGAAGCGAGCGGCAACAATTTCCCGAACGACGTGGTCGAACTGCAGGCGCTGCTCGGCCCCGTCGCGGAAGACCAGAAGATCATCGCCGTGCCAGGCGCCGACGCCAATGTGCCGATCTGGCTCTTAGGCTCCAGTCATTTCAGCGCCCACCTCGCCGGCATGCTTGGCTTGCCTTTCGCCTTCGCCTCGCATTTCGCGCCCGATATGCTGCTTTCTGCGCTCGAGATCTACCGCGAGCGCTTCACCCCGTCCGAAACCCTCGACAAGCCGCATGTCATGGTCGGCGTCATGGGCGTCGCCGCCGATACGGACGAGGAGGCAAACTACCTCTTCACCTCGATGCAGCAGTCCTTCGTGGCACTAAGGCGCAACGCACGCGGCCAGTTTCCGCCACCGGTGCAGTCCATGGATGGGCTCTGGAGCTACGACGAAAAGATCTTCGTCGACCATTCGATGATGTATGCGGTTGTCGGCGGACCGGAGACGATCCGGCGCAAGATCGAAACGTTCCTCGATCAGACGAAGGCCGACGAGTTGATTATCTCCATGCCGATCTTCGACATGGAAGCGCGGCTGCGGTCGCTGCGCCTGTTTGCCGATGCGCAGAGGGATCTCGCGAAGGCCGCCTGAGGCTGATATCGGTCAGTTCGCTCCAAAAGCCGGCGCGATCTCTTCCATTCGACCAAAGAACCGATCCGGCCTGAGCCCTTGCAGAAAGATCGGATCGGCATAGCCCCATCCAACCGCACCGGACGCGATACCCGCCTTTCGCGCCGCCTCGATGTCGCGCGCCTCGTCGCCGATCGCCAGAATGCGCGACGCATGCAAACCGGAAAAGCGGATCGCCCGCTTGAAATGCTGCGCCTTGCCAAAGAGCGCCGCGCCGCATTCATAAAGATCGACGGTTGCCGCCACGTCGCCGAGAGCTGCGCGAATGCTCTCCTCCGCATTGGAGCTGACAATGGCGATGCCAATGCCGGCGGCTTTCAACCGCAAAAGCAGATCGGCAGCACCCGGAAACAGCTGCACGGATTCGGCCTCGGCCGCCATGGCACGCCGCATGAAGGTGGCAATCTGCGGCAGCTTCCACATCGGCACCGCCATATGCGCGATGATTTCGCGATTGCTCATCGCCCTTAGCGACTGGAACTCCTCGACGGAAAGTTCCCGGAAGCCGAAGTGTCGAGCCGCACTGTTGCAGGCGAGCATGAAACTCGCTGCCGTATCGGCAAGCGTGCCGTCGAAATCGAAGATCGCGAAGTCATAGGTCATCGGCGCCATTGAAAGAAAAACCCGTGCCCTTTCGGACACGGGTGAATGCTTGGGACGCTATCAGCTTTCCAATCAGGCCGACAGCTTCGCCAGGATCTCGTCCGACACTTCGAAGTTCGAATAGACGTTCTGGACGTCGTCATCGTCTTCGAGAATGTCGATGAGCTTCATCAGCGACTGCGCCTTTTCCTCATCGACCGGCACGGTGTTCTGGGCCTTCCAGATCGCCTTGACGGTCTCGGCTTCGCCGAGCGTGTCTTCGAGCGCCTTGGAGACCTCACCGATCGCTTCGAAACCGCAGATGATCGAGTGGCCGTCCTCGTCGGTGGTCACATCGTCGGCACCGGCCTCGATCGCCGCTTCCATAACCGTGTCGGCGTCACCGACCGAGAGCTTGTAGGTGATTTCGCCGACGCGGTCGAAGGAGAAGGAAACCGAGCCGGTTTCGCCGAGCGCGCCGCCGGCCTTGGTGAAGGTCGAGCGGACGTTGGAGGCTGTGCGGTTGCGGTTGTCGGTCAGCGCTTCGACGATGACGGCGACGCCACCCGGGCCGTAGCCCTCGTAGCGGACTTCTTCGTAGTTCTCGGAGTCACCGCCGGACGCCTTCTTGATTGCCCGTTCGATGTTGTCCTTCGGCATCGACTGCGCCTTGGCGTTCTGGATCGCCAGGCGCAGGCGCGCGTTCATCGCCGGGTCCGGCATGCCGGCCTTTGCGGCAACGGTGATTTCGCGCGCGAGCTTGGAAAACATTTTCGAGCGCACCGCATCCTGACGGCCCTTGCGGTGCATGATGTTCTTGAACTGTGAATGGCCAGCCATGGCACCCTCTGCATGCATGAATTTGAATGGAATGGGGCGCCTTATAGTTTTATTGCCGCTTTCCGTCCAGCCGGGGCGCCGCTTTTCAATTGGCCGACACCTGCGCGCGGCTCAAGAGGAAGCCATGTCCGTCGTCACGACGGCAGGAAAGCCCGGTTCTTTCCGAAAGGCAGGAGAACGGCCCGACTGACCAGGTCTGTCCGTAATCGAGCACCTGCACGGCCGAGCAGCAACTCGGATCGCCAACGGCGTGATCGAGCGTCGCAGTCCCCGCACGGCCAAGGGTGGCGCGAACATAACGTGGCGCGACGATATCGCAGGCGAGCTCGGGCCCACCGTCCTGAGGCTGGTAAACCGCCGTGCCGCCTTCGGGCGTGTAGACGCAGCCGATATTGCCCGAGGGCATCATGAACATTTCCTGCTCGCCGGCGGGCGGGTCTGCCGTCGCCGGCAGGCTTTGCTCTTGCTGTCCTTCGGCAGAAGGCATGCGCGGTGGTGGTGCACCACCCGCCTCGGCCACGGTCGAAAGGGAGAGAAAGATCGAAACGCCAACCACAAGCAACTTCATCGGGCGATCCTAGAGCATGCCGCGCACCGCAGCGGTTCTGCGACAACGACATGCAACAATTCAGAACTCAGACGCCTTGAAGAATATAAATCAGTGGTTTGCTTGGCAAGGAACGCAACGAGACTTTGACGCTGGCGCTGTCAGCGAAACGCTTGTCGTAGTCGTCGCCGAACATGTCGAGGAAGGCGTCGATCGGCGGACCGCGACGATGCATCGGCAAGATCAGCGAAGAGCGCAGCCGGCTGACGACCCGGCTCATGCTTTCCGCCCCCATGGTGAGCCCGCCGTCGACCGGCACCATCAGGATATCGAGCCTGCCGATCTGGCGGTAATGGCTGTCGTCGAGTTCGTGATGGAGATGGCCGAGATGACCGATGCAGAGATCCGCCACCTCGAAGATGAAGATCGAGTTGCCGTCGTGTTCCATCGCGGCACCCCCGGCACGGATATCCGTCGTGACGTTGCGAATGAAGGCATCACCGACCACCAGATCATGGCGCGCCGGTGCACCGTTGTCGCCCCAGCCGTGCAGCACGGTCTTGATCGCCGGATCCGGCGCCAGCGTGTAGTGGCTTGAATGCGCCTTGTTCATCGTCACCACCGTCGGCGGTGTCGCGGGCGCAAACCAGCCATTGTAGTCGGTCGCGATCGAAACGCCGCCGGGCGTCTCAATCAGGAAGGTGGAGTGGCCGAGATAACTGATCGTCACCTCTCCGACCACTGTCCGCTTCGTGGTGGCAGCGGCCGGCGTGAAACTGGCGAAGGTCGCCTGTGGCAGCGCCTCGGCGATCGCCTGGCACTGACTGGCGTGTTGGGGCTGTTGCTGCGCGCGCGCGACTGACGGCCAGAACGTGTGAATGAGCCAGATGGTGGCGAACGTGTAGAAAAGGTAGCGGAGCATCAGCCTTCACCTCTCTCACCTTGACCACGTGGCCTTAAGCCGGAGGGCTCATGCCATGCAGCCGTTGAACAGCGAATGGAAGCCTTTGCCTTCGCTCGGCCGAACCACGGCGTCACGGGCAGGGAGAGAATTGTTCAATGAATTGGCTGCGTCCAGTTACAAACGCCCCGCCGTGCTCACGTTTGCGTCACCGCCCCTACGGCGGCAATTGGGAAACGGTCCCTTTTGACAGCAAACGCCCCGGCATTTCTGCCGGGGCGTCGCCGCGTTTGAGACCCGTGGCGCTATTCGGCCGGGTGGGGCGCGGGCTCGGTCACCGCCGTCGACTTGCGTCGCCTGAACGACCTGAGCGCCACATAGAACACCGGGGTCAGGAACAGGCCGAGGAAGGTAACCCCCAGCATGCCCGAGAACACGGCGGTTCCGAGCGACTGGCGCATTTCCGCACCCGGGCCGGTGGCAATCATCAGCGGCACGACGCCGAGAATAAAGGCAAACGCGGTCATCAGGATCGGCCGCAGGCGCAACTGGCTCGCCTCCACCGCCGCCTCGATCGGCGTCTTGCCCTCGTCTTCTCCCTGCCGGGCGAACTCGACGATCAGGATGGCGTTCTTGGCCGCAAGGCCGATCAGAACGATCAACCCGATCTGCGTCAGCACGTTGTTGTCGAGACCGCGGATCGACACGCCGACCAGCGCCGAAAGCACGCCGAGCGGCACGATCAGGATGATCGCCAGCGGCAGCACCCAGCTTTCATACTGGGCGGACAGCGCCAGGAACACGAAGACGACCGACAGTGCGAAGATGAACACGGCCGTGTTGCCCGTCTGGCGCTCCTGGAAGGCGAGTTCCGTCCACTCAAAGGTGGTGCCCTGCGGCAGGATCTGGGCGGCAAGCGCCTCCATCTTGTCGAGCGCCGTGCCGGTCGAGACGCCGACGGCAGGATTGCCCTGGATCGGCACCGAGACGTACATGTTGTAGCGCTGCACCAGCGTTGGACCGGCCGTGTCGCGGATCTCGACGAGCGTTCCCATCGGCACCAGGGCGCCGGTTGCCGAACGCACCTTCAGCGCCAGGATGTTGTCCCGTTCCACACGGTACTGCTGGTCGGCCTGCGCCCGCACCTGGTAGACGCGGCCAAACGCGTTGAAGTCGTTGACGTAGGACGTGCCGAGGTTGATCGACAACGCTTCGAAGATGTTGGGGATCGGCACGTTGAGCGTGCGCGCCTTGTCGCGGTCGATCGCCAGGAAGTACTGCGGGCTCGAGGCGGAGAAGGTGGTAAAGACACCCGTCAGCCCCTCCGTCTGGTTGGCAGCGCCCATCATCTGGTAGGCGAGACCCAGGGCGCGGCGCATGTCGGCGCTCTGGCGGTCCATGATCTGCATCTTGAAGCCGCCGGAGTTGCCGATACCGCGTACCGACGGCGGCGGCACGGCGATGATGAAGGCCTCCTGGATGCTCTGCAGGCTGCCATAGAGCTGGCCGATGATCTGGTTTGCGTTTTGACCGTGCTTCAGCCGCTCTTCGAAGCTCTCGAAGGAGGCAAAGACCACGCCCGAGTTGGAGGCGTTGGTGAAGGTCGCACCGTTGAAGCCGGCAAAGGCAACCGCGCTCTTTACCCCTGGCACGTCCTGGATGATCTTCGAGGCGCGCTTGACCACGGCGTCGGTGCGATCGAGCGAAGCCCCGTCGGGCAACTGGATGACGACGATCGCATAGCCCTGGTCCATGGTCGGCACGAAGCCGCGCGGCACGATCTGTGCCATGTACCAGGTGGCCCCGAGCAGGCCGGCGAAGACGATGAGTGCCGCAGCAAGTGCGGTCTTGGTCGACACCAGCGCGCGCACCATCCGCGCATAGACCTCAGCCATCCGGTCGAAGCCGTTGTTAAAGCCGTTGGCCAGGGACTTGCCGAACCGCGTCAACGGGTTGCGGCTTTCATGATGGCCATTTTCGTGCGGCTTCAACAGGATCGCCGCCAGCGCCGGCGACAGCGTCAGCGAGTTGAAGGCGGAAATCACCGTCGCGACCGAGATCGTCACGGCGAACTGCAGGTAGAACTGGCCGGCGATGCCGGGAATGAAGGCCGTCGGCACGAAGACGGCCGTCAACACCAGCGAGATGGCGATGACCGCGGCCCCCACCTCGTCCATCGTCACGTGTGACGCCTCGCGCGGGGTCATGCCGCGCGCGAGATTTCGCTCGACATTCTCGACGACGACGATGGCATCGTCGACGACGATACCGATCGCCAGCACCAGGCCGAACAGCGTCAGCATGTTCAGCGAGAAGCCGAAGGCGTAGAGGACGGCGAAGGTACCGACGAGCGATACGGGGATGGCGACGATCGGGATGATCGCCGTGCGCCAGGATTGCAGGAAGACGAGAACGACGATGGCGACGAGAATGGCCGCCTCGGCGATCGTCTTGTAGACCTCGTTGATCGATTCCGAGATGAACTCGGTGGGATTGTAGACGATCCGGTACTCGAGCCCTTCCGGAAAGTCGCGCGAGACGTCGGTCATCACCTTCTGGATCTGCGCGGCGGCATCGAGCGCATTGGTGCCCGGCCGCGAGAAGATGCCGAGCGCCACCGCCGGGCTGCCATCGAGATAGCTGTTGTTGACATATTCGCGGGCGCCGAGCTCGACGCGCGCGACGTCCTGCAGTTGCACGAGACGGCCGGCTTCCGTCGCCTTGACGATGACGTAGCGGAATTGCCGCGCATCGCTGAAGCGGCCATCGGTGGTGACCGTATACTGGAAGGCGCTGTCACCTGGCGCGGGCGGGCCGCCGATCGAGCCGCCCGACACCTGGACGTTCTGCTCGCGCAGCGCCTGCACCACGTCACCGGCGGTCATGCCATAGGCTGACAGCTTTTCCGGGTCGAGCCAGACACGCAGGGCATATTCGCGCTCGCCGAACAGGATGACGTCACCGACACCGTCAAGCCGCACAAGCAGGTCGCGAATGCGCGTGCGCGCATAGTTCGAGACGTAGAGCTGATCGTAGCGTTCGGTCGGCGAGAGCAGGTGCACGACCATCATCAGGTCGGGCGAGCTCTTGGCCGTGGTGATGCCGATGCGCCGGACTTCCTCCGGCAGACGCGGCTCGGCGATCGACACACGGTTCTGCACCAGCACCTGCGCCTGGTCGAGGTCGGTGCCGAGCTTGAAGGTGATCGTCAGCGCCATCGAGCCGTCAGCGGTCGAATAGGAGGACATGTAGAGCATGTTCTCCACACCGTTGATCTCCTGCTCGAGCGGGGTCGCAACCGTGTTGGCGACAGTATCGGCGTCGGCACCGGGATAGGCCGCCCTGACGACGATCGTCGGCGGGGCGATTTCCGGGTACTGCGCCACCGGAAGCTGGAAATAGGCGATGCTGCCGACGATCAGCAGCACGATCGAAAGCACCGATGCGAAGATCGGCCGGTCGACGAAAAAGTGAGCGAACCTCATTGTGCCGCCCCCGTGGCCGGCGCCGCCGTGGATGGCCCTTCGGGCGGCAACTGGATCGCCTCGGGCTTCACCTTGGTGCCCGGACGCGCCCGCATCAGGCCATTGACGACGATGGTCTCCTCACCCGTCATGCCTGAGCGGATGACGCGGTAGCCGTGCACCCTCGGGCCGAGGCGTACCGGCTTGGTCACCACGGTTCCGTCAGCGGTCACTTCGTAAACGATGCGCTCGTTCTGGTCGGCGCCGATCGCCTCGTCCGGGATGAGCACCGCCTTGTAGGTGTTCGAGCCTTCGATCTGCACGCGGCCGAAGAGGCCGGGCTGCAGCACCAGTTTCGGATTGTCGAGGCGGGCACGCACGCGCATGGTGCCGCTCTCGGGGTCGACGCGGTTTTCGGCGAAGTCGAGCTTGCCCTTGAACGGTTCTTCATTGGAATCGGCGATGGTGACGAGTACTTCGAGCGAACCGCCACCTTCCTGGAGCGCGGCGCCGCGCTCGCGCGCAACCCGCGCGTAGGAAAGCAGTCGCCGCTCGTCGACGTCGAAGTAAAAGTCGATCGGGTCGAGCGAGACAATCGTCGTCAGCACGGTCTGGTCGGCCTGCACGAGGTTACCGGTCGAAAGCAGACGCCGGTCTACACGACCACTGAGCGGGGCTGTGATGGTCGTGTAGTCGAGGTCGAGCTTGGCGCGTTCGACCGCTGCTTCCGAGCCGCGCACCAGCGCCTGCGCCGAAAGCAGCTCACGGCGATGATCGTCGAGCGTCGAGATCGACAGCGTTCCGGTGCCGGTCAGCGACTGCGTCCGCTTGAACTGCGCGTCGGCGAATTCAAGCGTCGAACGCGCCGATTCCAAGGTCGACTCGGCCTGGGAGAGAGCCGTTCGATAGGGACGCTGGTCGATGACGAAGAGCTTGTCGCCTTTTTTCACCAGGGCGCCGTCGGTGAAATTGATCTCGTCGAGATAGCCGCCGATGCGGGCGCGAACCTGTACCTCGTCGACCGGCTCGAACCGACCGATGAACTCGTCGCTGTCGATGACATCACGCACGACGGGCTTGGCGACGGTCACGACAGGCAATTGCGCGTCCTGCGCCTTGGCTGCGACAACGCAAAGAAGGGAAAGAGAAGCACCGACGATCATCGGCAAATGCCACTTAGACAACATGCACGCCCTCCGAATGCACTGGGATCACGGTGCGCGACCGTCCGACCGGAGCACCGCAATCGCCTTGAATACTCCAGAGCCGGACATAAGCGGAAATTCGCCGCATTGCCGTCCCGCTCCGCACAAATCCTCGGATCGGGAGCGATCCAAGAGGCAAAATCACTCAAGCAATCAAATGATACAGCGCTTCCGCTCTTCGGCCGGCGAACGCCGTCGGGTCAAATTCGCTGGCAGCAAGAAAGGCTCCCGATGCTCAGCTACAACATTCCACGCCCGCAATCGAAGACTACGGACACGCGGCAATCTGCAAAAACGCACGAATAAACCGCACCCCGGCCCGGCGCGATTTCGCGTTAACCTGCCATCATTTGATGGGGTTGTCACCTTGAAAAAAATCAATTCCTCGAAGGCGATACGTGATCAGATCAACGCTCGCGCGAGGCCTTGTCAATCGGCTCCGGATGCCGCTGGGCTCTCGTTCAGGACCAGAAGTCCGGGATCGTTTCGGCCAGCCTCGGCCCGAGACGCAACGGAGCGATCTTTTCGGCGAGACCGGTACGGTCGGAGATCTCGACGCCAAGACCGCAGATGGTCGCGGGACCCGAGGCCGCCTCGAAACGCCCCTTCGGCATCTTCGAGATGAAACGGTTGAGCGGCTCTTCCTTGTCCATGCCGAGCGAGGAATCGTAATCGCCACACATGCCGGCGTCGCTCATATAGGCGGTACCGCCGTTGAGGATCTGGTGGTCTGCGGTCGGCACATGGGTGTGCGTGCCGACGACGAGGCTGGCGCGGCCATCGACGAAATGGCCGAAGCACTGCTTCTCGCTAGTGGCTTCCGCATGAAAGTCGAAGACGATCGCGTCCGCCTGTTCGCCGAGCGGGCAGGCATCGAGAATGGCCTCCGCCGACTTGAAGGGGTCATCGAGCTCCGGATGCATGAAGACGCGACCCATGACGTTGGCGACCAGCACGCGCGCGCCATTGCGGGCGAAAAACAGGTTGGAGCCGCGACCGGGGGTGCCCGCCGGATAATTGGCCGGGCGCAAAAACTGGTCGTGCCGCTCGCAGAACACCACGGCTTCCTTCTGGTCCCAGACGTGATTGCCTGTGGTCACCACATCGGCCCCGGCGTTGATCGTCTCGAGGAAGATGTCCTCGGTGATGCCGAAGCCGCCGGCGGCATTCTCGCCGTTGACGATGACGAAATCGAGCTTGAGGTCTCCGATCAATCCTGGAAGCCGCTCCCAGACCGCCGTGCGGCCGGTCTTGCCCACCATATCGCCCAGAAACAGAAGCCTCATGCTCGCTCAATCCCACCAGAGCAGGTCCGGTGGAAGCGCGTCAGTGATGTTGGCGTCCGGAGCTGCGTAAAACAAAGAGATAGAGCGTCTACACGATCCCAACGCTGCTGGAAACGTTTTAGATCGGCATCACGGAAATCGACGGGGCAACGACCTCTCGGGTCGACCGGTTTGGCTTCAACGGCCCGGCGCCGTCCACAGGCTTCTCAGCGATGTCCTAGAAATGCCGAAAGCCGCTCTCCGTCAGCACCGCGTCCAGGGCCACGTCATGCGGTTCGGCCGGAACCGCATCCACCTCCTGGCAATCGAAAGCTATGCCGATCAGCTTCGGCAGGTGGCCCTTGTTGCGCAGCCGGTCGATGGCCCGGTCGTAGTAGCCGGCGCCGTAGCCGATCCGGTGACCGGTCGCATCGAAGGCGGAAAGCGGCACCAGCATGATGTCGGGGTCGAGTTCCGGCGCCTCCGGCCCCGGGCCCGTCGTGCCGAAGCCGGTCGCGATGACGTCGACGCCATCGAGCAATTCGCGAAAGACAATGGTCTTCTTGTCCATGATGACAGGCAGGCACAGCCGGGCGCCGCGGCTTTTCAGCCGCGCCATCAGCGGCCTTATGTCGACCTCCGAGCGGATCGGCCAGAAGCCCGAGACGATGTGTCCGGGATCGAGCGCGATGACGTCGCCTGCATGATCGGCCATGGTCAGGCTTGCCTCGATCCGTATCTCCGCCGGCATCGCATCGCGCAGCGCCAGCCTCTCCTTACGCAGCGCCGCCTTCAAATCCTTCGGTGACATTCAGCACCTCTCCTGCCAGCCCGCCGCCTGCCATCGTCGACGAAAGAATTTCTTCCCGAAATGGCACAGGCCCGTCTTTTCTCGCCGATTCCCGGTCCGGCCGCCAGCCTGTTTACCGCATCGCGCCGCTTGCACATCCCCAACATCGTCGACTTTGCCGCAGTTTGCGACACACGTGACGGCACTTCCCGGTTCGGCACAGCATTAGCCTTCCATTCATCATGGACGCGGGTTCCGCTTTCGCGAATTGCCGACCGCGTGCAAATAAGGACACGTTTTCAAATAATTAGCAGGAACTAATTCCCGCGCTCGATGTATGGACGCGCGCCTGCAGGCAGCAGTGGAAAAGCCGACGTCCATGAAGGACCAGATGAACGAACTCGACCCGTTGGAACTGCGCTGCCTGACGCTGGCCGCCCGCGGCCGCACGCGTCAGGACATGATGCGCGAGACCGACATCCCGCTCGACCGGATCGACCAGGCACTGGAAGACGCCATGCGCAAACTTCAGGCGGGCAACCTCGCCGAAGCGGTCTTTCGCGCCGCCAGGCTCGACCTCATCTCTTAAGGCCCCGGCGCACGACAACCCTGCCGGCCGAGGCGCTCACAGCAGCCAATGCGAGCGGTAGACAACTTCCCGCCTCGATCCTTGCCACCGCACGGGCCCGACGGCGGCGGCCTCGATCCCGGCATCGCGCAGAAGCAGCGGCCGGCATGCCGGCACCTCGGCCGCTACCTCCGGCAACAGCAGCTCAGCCACCTTTCGCATCACCTGGCGCCGGGCGGCCACGGATGTTTCGGAAAAAGCGAAAACGGCAAGAACGCTCATGGGAAAATCCTGCGCAAGATGGTGTGACCGGGTGATCTTCGCCCGCTCGTTGACATCTGGCAAACGAATTGCAAGCATGGCAACCATCAGAATTTCTGATGGTAACGGCCATGTCCCTTCCGCTCGACAGTGATCTGCTCAGAACCTTTCTCGCCGTCGTTGACACCGGCAATGTCACCCGCGCGGCTGATATCGTCGGCCGCACCCAATCAGCCGTCAGCATGCAAATCAGGAAGCTCGAGGACATGCTCGGCGACGCCCTGTTCGAACGCCATTCGCGCGGCGTCGTGCTGACGCCGCAGGGGCTCCGCCTGGTCGACAATGCACGCCGCATCGTCACCCTGCTTGACGACACTGCCGCTGCCATGCGCCAGCCAGCCCTCGATGGCGCGGTGCGCATCGGCATCCCCGAGGAATACATCAATTCCACTCTGCCGAAGGCGCTCGGCAGTTTCGCCGCCATTCATCCCGGCGTCGAGGTGACCGTGCAGCAGGGCGCGTCGATAACCAATGTGGCAGCACTCGAGGCCGGCGAGATCGATCTCGCCGTCGTTTTCGAACCCGGTGGCAAGACAAAGAACGAAGTGCTGATGATGGATCCGACGGTCTGGGCAACCTCGGAGCAGCACCGCACCGACGAGCGCCGGCCGGTGCCGATTGCCACCTATACCTACCTGGAGGGCGGGTGGTGCGACGACCTCGCCTTGCGCAACCTGAAGAGAAGCCGCATCGACAGCCGCGTCGCCTATGTCAGCCGCACCAGTGGCGGCCTGATGGCGGCGGTGGTCTCGGGTCTTGCGATCGCGCCGCTTGCCCGCAGCAGCATCCCGGCCGGATGTCGCGAGTTGACCGCCGATGACGGTTACGAGGTGATCGACTACTCCAACGTCGTCCTGCGGATATCGAAGGCTGGAAACGGCAAGGACCGGATCGTCGAGGCCATGGCCGACGCCATTCGCCGGGCTTTTGCCGGAGACTGAGTGGCCGCCAAAGGGGAGAGAAGGTGCGATCCACACAACCGATGGATAGTTTACGATCCCGGGTGCCTACAAAGTAGGTGGGCGCCATGTGTCCAGACCCACGAGCCCGGACAGGGACAGCTCCCTTGAGATCGAGTATGGCCCCGGGGATTGTGGTTCCTGTCGGGAAGCGCAGACCGCATCCGATATATAAAGTGTCTCGGTGCTTCGCGCCAGAGGCACGTCGCCGAAACCTCGTCAGCCTGCCGGCGGCGTCGAACGGCCGTTCAGCTTGGCAGCGATACCGTGGATCTGGGCCGTGACTTCGCTGAGTGCGGAGGCCAGCGCCTCCTCGTTCTTCATCTGATCGGACAGCACGGCATCGCGCCCATCGGTCAGGTTGCCGACTTCGACCTCGAGGCTCTTCAGCCGGCGATTGACCTCGCTGAGCTCGTCCATGACCATGATGCCGGCCATGACGGTCAGCCGCAGATCGCCGATCTCGCCGAACTGGCTCTTGAGATGCCCGACATATTGATCGAACCGGGTGGCAAGCTCGGTCAGGTGACCTTCCTGCCCCTCTTCGCAGGCCATCCGGTAGGCCTTGCCGTCGATCGAAACTGTCACCTGCGCCATGTCGATTAATCCTAGCGGTCGAGCACCGCCCGAATGGTTTCCATCGCCGTCACGAGGCGGCGGGAAACCTCGCGGTTGACCTCCTCGAGCCGGTTTGCCCGGAACTGCGATTGATCGAGTTCCTGCGCCAGTCGCGACCGGTCGGTGTTGACGCGCCGCACTTCGCTCTCGAACTCACCGAAATCCCGCTCCCTGTCAAACCGACCGTCGATCGCATTCTCCAGGGATTGCACCGCGTTGCGCAGTTCGTCGATCGCCGCTTTGACAGTCTTTGCCGGCATGTGTTCCGAATACCTCGCCCATGAGGCCGAATCGCCCGAATCCCGTCCGCCGCTTCGGCTCGATCTTTTTTAAACCTATTACGCAAGTCTCAACAATGCCAACGTCCGCAAACAACAGCGGAAGCTGTGGATGGATTGCGTAGCCGGCTTTGTTTAACGGCAGTGCGAAAGCTCTGTTGCATTGCGGGACAAGGACTGGGATGGGGGGCTTGAACAACCTGCCGTCAAATGGCCGCGGAAGCCCCGTATTTATTGACTCGCACGGCGCACCTGCTATGTGTCAGCCGCTTCTTGCGCGGTCTTTGGAGGATAGAGACCGTTCCCTGACCACCGAACGCAAACGGAACAGTCATGATCTCTCGCGAAAAACACGACCGGATGGCAAATGCGATCCGTTTCCTCTCCATGGATGCCGTCGAGAAGGCAAATTCCGGCCACCCAGGCCTGCCCATGGGTGCAGCCGACATAGCGACAGTCCTCTTTACGCGCTATCTGAGCTTCGACCCCAAGAACCCCTCCTGGCCGAACCGCGACCGCTTCGTGCTGTCGGCCGGCCACGGCTCGATGCTGCTCTATTCGCTGCTCTATTTGACGGGCTACGAAGACATCACCATCGACGAGATCAAGAATTTCCGCCAGCTCGGTGCCCGCACCGCCGGCCACCCGGAATACGGCCATGCCGCCGGCATCGAGACGACCACCGGCCCGCTCGGCCAGGGCATCGCCAATGCCGTCGGCATGGCGATCGCCGAGCGCAAGCTGCGTGACGAATTCGGCTCCGACCTGATGGAGCACTATACCTATGTGCTCGCCGGTGACGGCTGCCTCATGGAAGGCATCAGCCAGGAAGCGATCTCGCTCGCCGGCCACCTGAAGCTCAACAAGCTGATCGTCTTCTGGGACGACAACAACATCTCGATCGACGGCCCGATCTCGATCGCCGACTCGACCGACCAGCACGCCCGCTTCCGCGCCAGCAACTGGAACACCATCGCCGTCGACGGCCACGACCCGGACGCGATTGCCGCTGCGATCGACCAGGCGCAGAAGTCCGACAAGCCGACGATGATCGCGGCTAAGACGACGATCGGCTTCGGCGCACCGAACAAGGCCGGCACCCACAAGGTTCACGGCTCGCCGCTCGGTGCCGAGGAAATCGCCGCCACCCGCAAGGCGCTCGGCTGGGAAGCCGAAGCCTTCGTCGTTCCTTCCGACGTGCTCGATGCCTGGCGTCTCGCCGGTCTGCGTTCGACCAAGGCGCGCAAGGAATGGGAAGATCGCCTCGAAAAGAGCGACGCCGAGAAGAAGGCTCAGTTCGTTCGCCGCTTCTCCGGCGAGCTCGAAGGCCGTCTGTCGTCTGCCATTGAGGACTACAAGAAGAAGCTTGCCGAGACCAAGCCGTCTCCGGCAACGCGCAAGGCGTCCGAAGACGCACTTGAAGTCATCAACGGTGTTCTCGCCGAAACCATCGGCGGCTCGGCTGACCTGACCGGCTCGAACAACACCAAGACGAGCCAGACCAAGTCGATCACGCCTGACGACTTCTCCGGCCGCTACATCCACTACGGTGTACGCGAGCACGGCATGGCCGCGGCCATGAACGGCATGGCGCTGCATGGCGGCGTTATCCCCTACTCCGGCGGCTTCCTGATCTTCTCGGACTACTGCCGTCCGTCGATCCGCCTTGCTGCACTGATGGGCATCCGCGTCATCCACGTACTGACGCACGATTCCATCGGCCTTGGCGAAGACGGCCCGACGCACCAGCCGGTCGAGCACATGGCGGCACTGCGCGCCATCCCGAACCTCCTGATGTTCCGTCCGGCCGACGCCACGGAAACGGCCGAATGCTGGCAGCTCGCGCTAGAGAGCCACAACCGTCCGTCCGGCATCGCGCTCACCCGCCAGAACCTGATGGCTGTTCGTACCGAGTATGAGGAAGAGAACCTCTGCGCTCGCGGCGCCTATGACCTGATCTCGGCCGCCGACGCCAAGGTCACGATCTTCGCCACCGGCTCGGAAGTCGAGATCGCCGTGAAGGCCTGCCAGGCGCTGACGGCCAAGGGCATTTCCACCCGCGTCGTCTCCGTTCCCTGCTTCGAGCTCTTTGCCGAGCAGAGCGAAGACTACCAGCAGGCGATCATCGGCAACTCGCCGGTCAAGATCGCCGTCGAAGCTGGCATCCGCCAGGGTTGGGATCACTTCATCGGCAGCGACGGCACCTTCATCGGCATGTCGGCCTTCGGAGCTTCCGGTCCCTACAAGGAGCTCTACAAGCACTTCGGCATCACGCCCGAGGCGGTGGTCGCCGCCGCGGAAACGAAGCTCGCCTGATCAATCTGCGGGGCGCGCCGAAAGGTGCGCCCCGCTTTTTTTCGTACCACGTCATTCAGACAGGGAGAGACCCATGACAGTGAAAGTCGCCATCAACGGTTTTGGCCGCATCGGCCGCAACGTGCTTCGCGCCATCGTCGAATCCGGCCGCACGGACATCGAAGTCGTTGCGATCAACGACCTCGGCCCCGTTGAGACCAACGCTCACCTGCTGCGCTATGACTCGATCCACGGTCGCTTCCCGGCCGAGGTCAAGGTCGAAGGCGACACGATCACCATCAACGGCGGCAAGCCGATCAAGGTGACGGCGATCAAGGATCCGGCTACGCTGCCGCACAAGGAACTCGGCGTCGACATCGCGATGGAATGCACCGGCATCTTCACCGCCCGCGACAAGGCTGCCGCCCACCTGACCGCTGGCGCCAAGCGCGTCATCGTCTCGGCTCCGGCCGACGGCGCTGACCTGACGGTCGTCTATGGCGTCAACCACGACCAGCTGACCAAGGACCACCTGGTCATCTCGAACGCATCCTGCACCACGAACTGCCTGGTTCCGGTCGTCAAGGTCCTGAACGATGTCATCGGCATCAACCACGGCTTCATGACCACGATCCACTCCTACACCAACGACCAGCCGTCGCTCGACCAGATGCACAAGGATCTGTACCGCGCCCGCGCTGCCGCTCTGTCGATGATCCCGACCTCGACCGGTGCCGCCAAGGCCGTTGGCCTGGTTCTGCCGGAACTGAAGGGCAAGCTCGACGGCACGTCGATCCGCGTCCCGACCCCGAACGTCTCGGTCGTCGACTTCAAGTTCGTCGCCAAGCGCAACACCTCGGTCGAAGAAATCACCAATGCCATCAAGGCTGCCGCCAACGGCGCGCTGAAGGGCGTTCTCGGCTACACGGAAGAGCCGCTCGTTTCGCGCGACTTCAACCATGACAGCCACTCCTCGATCTTCGCGATCGACCAGACCAAGGTCGTTGAAGGCAACTTCGTTCGTATCCTCACCTGGTACGACAACGAGTGGGGCTTCTCGAACCGCATGGCCGACACGGCGGTCGCTTTCGCCAAGCTGATCTAAGTCACATGTTTCGCGCCCTTTCTCCAACGACGGTCCGCTGGCGTCCGCTTGAAGGGGAAGGGCTCGAACACCTGACACTGACGAAAACCGATACTACTGACGGCGCGGTCATCCGCGCCGTCAGTGTTCTCATCGGCAACCGCGGCGGTACGCCCTACGGCGTGCGATACCGGATCGATTGTGATGACCATTGGCACGTTCGCAAGTTGATGGTCGACACAACGGATGGTCGGAGCCTGCATCTGCGCTCGGACGTTCCCGGCCAATGGATGACGGCGCGAGGCGCAGCCCTGCCCGAGTTCGACGGTTGCATTGACATCGACCTCGCTGGCACGCCCTTCACCAACACGCTGCCGATCCGCCGCCTCGGTCTCAACCGCCAGTCGGGCACCGCCAGGCTGAAGATGCTCTACGTGCCGTTCGACACGTTCGAGCCGGTCGTGGACGGCCAGCACTACACCTGCCTCGATGATTTCAGGCTCTACCGCTACGAGGCCGAGGACCGCAGCTTTTCAGCGGACCTGCCCGTGGACGAGGACGGCCTCGTCATCGACTATCCCACCCTTTTCCAAAGACTATCACCGGAGACTATCTGATGACTTTCAAGACCCTCGACGATCTGACCGACATCGCCGGCAAGCGCGTGCTGGTGCGTGTCGATCTCAACGTGCCGGTCAAGGACGGCGTGGTCACCGATGCGACGCGCATCGAGCGCGTCGCGCCGACCATCCGCGAACTGTCCGAAAAGGGCGCCAAGGTCATCCTGCTCGCCCATTTCGGCCGTCCGAAGGGTGAGCCAGTCGCCGACATGTCGCTGAAGACGATCGCCCCGGCCGTCGAGGACGTGCTCGACCAACGCGTTCACTTTGCCGCCGACTGCATCGGTGACAAGGCGGCAACGGCGATTGCCGAAATGAACGACGGCGACGTGCTGCTGCTCGAAAACACCCGCTTCCACAAGGGCGAGGAAAAGAACGAGCCGGCTTTCGTGGAGGCGCTTGCCGCCAATGGCGACATCTATGTCAACGACGCCTTCTCTGCGGCCCACCGTGCTCACGCCTCGACCGAAGGCCTTGCCCATCACCTGCCGGCCTATGCCGGCCGCACCATGCAGGCCGAGCTCGAAGCGCTGGAAAAGGGCCTCGGCCAGCCGAAGCGCCCGGTCGTCGCCATCGTCGGCGGCGCCAAGGTCTCGACCAAGATCGATCTCCTCCAGAACCTGGTGACCAAGGTCAACGCGCTCGTCATCGGTGGCGGCATGGCCAACACCTTCATCGCCGCCAAGGGCATCAATGTCGGCAAGTCGCTCTGCGAGCACGACCTCGCAGAAACAGCCAAGGCGATCATTGCTGCGGCCGACAAGGCCGGCTGCGCCATCGTGCTTCCCGAAGACGGCGTGATTGCCCGTGAGTTCAAGGCCGGCGCCGACAACGAAGTGGTCGACATCAACGCCATCCCCGCCGATGCCATGGTGCTCGACGTCGGTCCGAAATCGATCGCTGCCGTCAATGCCTGGATCACCAAGGCCGAGACGCTTGTCTGGAACGGCCCGCTCGGCGCCTTCGAGATCACTCCCTTCGACAAGGCGACCGTCGCTGTCGCGCAGCACGCTGCTGCCCGCACCCGCCAGGGTTCGCTGGTCTCGGTCGCCGGTGGTGGTGACACCGTTGCGGCCCTGAACCATGCCGAGGTCGCCGACGATTTCAGCTATGTCTCGACCGCCGGCGGCGCCTTCCTTGAATGGATGGAAGGCAAGCCGCTTCCGGGCGTCGACATCCTCAAGCAGAAGTAAGCCATAGAGTTGGCGCGCGGACACAACCGCCGCGCGCCACTTTCAAGAAAGAACCGTTACTGTTCAATCGATTAAAAAATTTTAAATCGTTTCAGTCGCTTTTCCCGCCATTTTCCTGGACAATTTCGCCTGTTACTCGCGCCCTCGTTTGGAGCGCGGCGGCAGCCTTGTGCGCCGTCGGTCCGAAACTGCTTGTTTCAGTACTCGCCTGGTCCCCGGTGATCAGCGCTGAGCGGGATGAGGAAAAGTGTGCGCGGTTTTCCGCCCGCATCCCGCTCTATTTGTTGGGATCGATCACGTTTATGATTGGGGCCGGCCCGGCCCAAATCGTCGTGATCTAGGGAGAAAAACATGAGCGAAAGACTGGAAGACATCGCAATTGCCATGGTCGCCAACGGCCGGGGCCTGCTTGCCGCCGACGAGTCGACGGCAACGATCAAGAAGCGTTTCGATACGATCGGTCTCGAATCCACCGAGACCTCCAGGCGTGACTACCGCGAGATGCTGCTGCGCGCCGACAAGGCGATGCGCAAGTACATCTCCGGCGTCATTCTCTATGAGGAGACCCTGTTCCAGCATGCGGTCGACGGCACCCCGCTCGTCGACATCATCCGCGCTGCCGGCTCGATCCCCGGCATCAAGGTCGATGCCGGTGCCAAGCCGATGACCAATTTTCCGGCCGAAACCATCACTGAAGGTCTCGACGGCCTCGCCCAGCGTCTGGCGAAATACTATGAAGCCGGCGCGCGGTTTGCCAAATGGCGCGGTGTGATCG
Organism: Ensifer sp. MJa1; assembly: GCF_037026475.1. NCBI lineage: Bacteria > Pseudomonadati > Pseudomonadota > Alphaproteobacteria > Hyphomicrobiales > Rhizobiaceae > Ensifer > Ensifer sp. MJa1. The sequence goes on from NZ_JAKUMO010000010.1 coordinate 168,501, forward strand.
CGATCTCCGATGCATTGCCGAGCCCGGGCGCTGTCCGCGCCAATGCGCACGCGCTTGCCCGCTATGCCGCCCTTTGCCAGGAGGCCGGCATCGTGCCGATCGTCGAGCCGGAGGTGCTGATGGACGGTGCGCCCGGAGACCATTCGATCGAGCGCTCGGAAGAAGTGACGGAGTGGACACTGCGCACCACCTTCGAGCAATTGGCGGAAATGCGCGTCAGGCTCGAAGGCATGATCCTCAAGCCGAGCATGGTGATCGACGGCAAGAAGGCCCGCACGGCGTCCGTCGCGGAAGTGGCCGAGCGCACGATCAAGGTGCTGAAGCGCACGGTGCCTTCGGCCGTGCCCGGCATAGCCTTCCTCTCGGGCGGTCAGTCGACAGAAGAAGCGACCGCGCATCTTTCGGCGATGAACACCCATCATGATCTGCCGTGGAAGCTTACCTTCTCCTATGGCCGTGCCCTGCAGCAGGAGGCGCTCAACGCCTGGCACGGCAAGGCCGACAATATCGGTATCGGCCAGCGCGCCTTTGCGCATCGCGCCGAAATGTGCAGCCTTGCCGCCAAGGGTACCTGGAAGAAGGATCTCGAAAAGGCCGCCTGAACCGGCCCCACCGACGACAAGCGGAGGGGCTGCGTCGCGGCCCCTCTTCGCGTATCGGGCCGAAGTGCTGAACTTGTCACCGGAACAAGTTGGCGTCTTTGCCCGTTGCCGGCGCTGGCTTAAGCCTTGGCTTCGCAAACAAACCCAGCGAAAGCCGACGCCATGACCGCAGCCTCGCCATCCATCGCCTACGTCACCGTCGACGTCTTCACGGACGAGCGTTTTTCCGGGAACCAGCTTGCCGTCATCCCCGACGCCCGGGCTCTAAGCGACCGGCAGATGCAGGCGATCGCCACCGAGTTCGGCTATTCCGAGGTCACCTTCGTGCTCCCGCCCCGCGACCCGGAAAACACGGCGGAGGTCCGGATCTTCACGCCGACGGCCGAAATCCCCTTTGCCGGCCATCCCAATGTCGGCACCGCCTTCGTGCTCGGCCGTCTCAAGGAGATCTTCGGCCGCGTTCCGGGTGATGTCCTGCGCTTCGAGGAAAAGGCCGGTCTCGTCGAGGCGACATTGCTGCGCGACAAGGGCGACGTGACCGGTGCACGCATCGTGGTGCCGCGCAGCTTAACGGTTGGCCCCGAGATCGACGCCGAGACCATCGCCGCCTGCGCATCGCTCGCGCCTGAGGCCATCAGCACCCGCGTCCATGCGCCGACCCGCCTGTCCGTCGGCCTGCCTTTCGCCGTCGCCGAGATCAAAGATGTCGCGACACTCTCGACGGCCAGACCCAACGTGACTGCTTTCCAGGCGGCCAATGCGCGCTACAAGCCCGAGGAAGACAGTTTCAGCCTGTTCCTCTACAGCCGCTCGGCCGAAAATCCCTGGCAGGTCCGCGCCCGCATGTTCGCGCCGCTCGACAACGTCAACGAGGATCCCGCCACCGGTAGCGCCTCGGCAGCCCTCTCGGCCTATCTCGTCACGTTGCTGCCCGATCGGGATATCGATGTTGAGATTGCAATCGAACAGGGTGTGGAGATGGGGCGCCGCAGCCTCATCGGCGCCTCTGTAAACAAGCGCGACGGCGTCGTTCGCCAGGTCAGCCTTTCCGGCAAATGCGTCAGCGCCATGCGCGGGGTCATCGACCTCTAAAGCGCGATCTGCCGTTCGGATATCGAGCCGACGCTATCGGCAGAGGGGACAGCCGCATTCGTCATGCGGCGCCGGTTTCCCTCGGCAGCAACTTCAGGATGTCGGCAAACATATCCTGCCATTCGGCGGCGTTCATTTCGAGGAAGCCGAAGCCGCGCAGCAGGAAAACGCCTTCGGTCGCCAGAAACATCAGTCGCGCCCTGCGCCCTGCCTCGGTCGACAGGTCGAGACCGTCGAGACGGGCGCGATACCAGGCGCGGTTCTTGGCCATATGCTCTTCCCGCTGCAGAAGTGCCGCCATCATGCCAGACGTGCGGGCCTTGTCGGCCATATCCATCCGCGCCGTCACCGATACATGTGCGCGCATCGCCTTGACCGGGTCGGGGTCGTCGCCGCCTTCGGCGGCAACCGCACTGTCGAACTGGGCAAACCAACGCTCCATCATCGCGTCGATCAGGCCGTCCTTGTTGCCGAAGCAATATTGAACACCGCCCTTGGTGATACCGGACGCCTTGGCGACGGCATCGATCGTCAGCCCACCGGCACCGACGGCAAGCACGACTGCCTCCGCCGCATCCAGAACCTTGTCACGTTCGATTGTTCGCCGTCGTCCCATCTTGACTTCCTATTTCAATTCCATACGTATGTATTTAAATAATTGCCCTGACGTAAACAAGGCCCAGTCCGCAATTCCTGTGGGCGGGCGCCCGAGGTGTACCATGCTTCCGCAAAATCGCTGGCTCATTCTGGCCATCGTATCGAGCGCCCTGCTTCTGATCGTCGTCGACATGACGGTGCTCTATACCGCCCTTCCCCGCCTGACCCATGATCTCGGCGCAACCGCGTCGGAAAAGCTCTGGATCGTCAATGCCTATGCCCTCGTCGTCGCCGGCCTTCTGCCGGGCCTCGGCACGCTCGGCGACCGGCTCGGCCACAAGAAGCCCTTCATCGTTGGCCTTGCCGTCTTCGGCGTCGCCTCGCTGATCGCCGCCTACGCGCCCAATCCTGAGGTCCTCATCGGCGGCCGCGTGCTGCTCGCAGTCGGCGCCGCGCTGATGATGCCAGCAACACTGTCGATCATTCGCCTCACCTTCACCGACGAGCGCGAACGGGCGCTGGCGATCGGCGTCTGGGCCGCGATCGCCTCAGGCGGCGCGGCCATCGGCCCGGTGCTTGGTGGCTTCCTGCTTGAGTATTTCTGGTGGGGCTCGGTGTTCCTGATCAACGTGCCGATCGTCGCGATCGCTCTGCTGCTCGGCCTCGCCGTGCTGCCGAACCATGACAGCAATTCCAGGCATCCGTGGGACGCGCTCGGCTCGCTGCAGATCATGGTCGGCCTCATCGGGCTTGCCTATGCCATCAAGGAAACGAGCAAGCGAGAGCCCTCGCTCGAGGCCGGCCTTGTTGCTGCCGTGATCGGCGCCATCGCGCTTGTCCTTTTCGTGCGGCGTCAGCGCCGGAGTACTCATCCGCTGATCGATTTCGGCCTCTTCCGCAATCCGGCCTTCTCCTCGGGCGTCGCAGCCGCACTGGTCGCATCGGGTTCGATCGTCGGCATCGAACTGGTGCTGAGCCAGCAACTGCAGCTGGTTGACGGCTTCTCGCCGCTTCAAGCAGGCCTCTTCATTTTGCCGATCCCGCTTGCCGCCTTCGTATCCGGCCCGCTGACCGGCGTGCTCCTGCCCCGGCTCGGGGCGGAGGTCGTGCTGCGCTCCGGACTGATCCTTTCGGGCCTCGGGCTCGGCGGATATCTGCTGGTCCACGGCACCGACCCGCTTGCCGAGATCGCCAGCCTCGTCGTTCTCGGCCTTGGCATCGGCGCGTCGATGACGGCCGCCTCCAGCGCCATCATGTCCAATGCTCCTGCGGAGCGCGCAGGCATGGCGGCCTCCGTCGAGGAGGTCTCCTTCGAGCTCGGCGGCGCGATCGGCATTGCCGTGCTCGGCAGCGTGATGTCGATGGTCTACACAGCCTTCCTCGTTCTGCCGGAAGGAGCGGCCATTCCGCCGATGGCACGCGACAGCCTCGACGAGGCCCTGCTGCTTTCCGAGACGCTGCCGACGGAGCTTGCAGCAGAGCTGGTGACGCGCGCGCGTCTCGCCTTCGAACAGGCGTTCGTGGCGGTCGTGATCGTTGCGACGGCCATGCTTCTGGTGACAGGCCTCGCCATCTGGTGGCTGACCGGCGGCCGCAGCACCGCGCCGGCCGCGTCCCAACCGGCAAGCCATCATTGAACAACACCACCGCCGGACGGCCCTCGTCCGGCGGCTTAGCGCAAGCCCGCCTCGCATTGCGCGATCGCCGCGACCATCGCCTGGAAGCGGACATGGTGCCGGACCGCGTCCAGATCGGAATCCTGCTTGAACCAGAGCAGCTGATAGCATGAGCTCTGCGGCAGCAGCGTTTCAAGCAGGTCGAGCGCGGCATCGGTGTCGCCGAGGATGGAATAGACGCACGCCGTGTTGTAGCGCGCGACCACGTCGTCGGGGTCGATCGCCAGCGCCCGCGCCGCCCATTCGCGTGCCCGGTCGGCCTCGCCCATATGGGCAAGCGCCAGCGCCCCGCGGTGGGCCGGGCCGGAGTTTTCAGGATTGAGCTCTAGCGCCCGCTCCGCCCGCGAAATGCCGATCCTCGCCCAGTGCATGCGTTCGGCGTCCCGGCCAAGTGACTTATAGGCGCTCATCAGATGGATCGGCGACAGGTAGTCGTCCGGCCGGATATCGGCGGCCCGCTTGAAGAACTGGATCGCGGTTTCGAAGGCGCCCTGCATGAACAGAAAGCGGCCATAGTGGAAGTTCGCCTCATAGAGGCCGGCGTCCAGCATCAAGGCTCGCTCGAATTCCTCGACCGCCTCGTCACACTGACCGTCCTGGTGCAGCACCAGTCCACGGGACGCGTGCGCTTCGGCCAGGTTCGGATCGAGCGCCAGCGCCTTGTCGGCCATCGACAGGATGCTTGCCAGCGGGAACTCGTCTTCATGCCAGTCGCGCAGGGCCGACTCGCAGTCGGCGATGCCGGCATAGGCACGGGCGAAATCCGGGTCGAGTTCCACCGCCTTCAGGAACATGCGCCGCGCCAGAAGCAGATAGGACCGCGTCCAGGCGTGGGAGAATTGCCGCCCGCGCAGGTAATAGGTATATGCCTCGACGCTGGTCGTCGGATCGCTCTCTATCGCCCGTCGTTCCGCCGGCAGCAGCTTGATCCTCAGCTGGTCGACGATGGCGTGGGTGATTTCATCCTGGATGGCGAAGATGTCGGTCAGGTCCCGGTCGTAGCGGTCGGCCCACAGATGCGTCCCGGTCAGCGCGTCGATCAACTGACCGGTGATGCGGACCCGCACGCCCGCCTTGCGCACGCTGCCTTCCAGGATGTAGCGCACGCCCAGCTCCTGGGCCACCTGCTTCACCTTCACCGAGCGCCCCTTGTAAGTGAACACGGTGTTGCGGGCGACCACGTGCAGCTTGGAGATCTTCGAGAGGTCCGTGATGATGTCTTCGGTGATACCGTCGGAGAAGTACTCCTGCTCCGGATCATGGCTCATATTGGTGAACGGAAGCACCCCGACCGACAGACCGTAGCCGTCGTCGAGCACCACGGGGCCAACCCCGCTTGGCGCCGCAGCAACTTTCGTCGGCGCACCGAGCGCCACCGAGTAGACATGCACGCCGGCGGCAATGTTCTTCAGCGCGTGTTCGCCCTTGTCGATGAAGCCGACGTCCAGCCGTGACCCCACATGGTCGCGCACCGTTGCGGAAACGGCGACACCTGATGGTTCTGCCAGGCCCTCGAGCCGGGCCGCCACGTTGACGCCGTCACCGAAGATGTCCCCATCCTCGACGATGATGTCGCCGAGATGCACGCCGATCCTGAGCTCGATGCGCTTCAGCGCCGGTACGCCTTCGTTGCGGATCAGCATGCCGCGCTGGATGTCGACGGCACAGGCGACCGCGTTCACGACGCTCGCGAATTCGACGAGAATTCCATCGCCGGTCAGTTTGACGATGCGTCCTTTGTGACGGTTGATCTTCGGATCGACGAGCTCGCTCTTGTGTCGTTTCATCGCGGCAAGCGTGCCGGTCTCGTCAGCGCCGATCAGGCGGCTGTAGCCCACGACATCGGCAGCGAGAATGGCAGCGAGACGGCGTTCCAAGAAACCCTCGAATTCACTTCCCGAGTGAGAGAGGTAATCTAGCGCGTTCTTCCCCATCTGTCCTGCGCCCTTTTGTAGTTGTAGCGAATATACCTACAACTCTAGCAGCAGGCGATTGGCCGCGGAGTTTCAAAGGGAACGGGGTCAGCCGGTTGCAAACGCCGGGTTCAGGGCCGGATCAGCACCGTCACCATCATCATGACGATCGCAAAGACGGCGATCTTCCAGAAGTCGCGGCGTCGACGCAGCCCCGGTATGCCGATTGGCCACAGAAGCTGGACCAGCATTGCCAGCAGCAGGATGAGCGCGAGCGCCTTCTGCATGTTGCCCTCATATCGTCGGAGGCTGCCTCAGCCGTCAGAGCATTCGCAACGCCGGCACCGTTCGTCGCACGCAGTACCGTCCGCTCCCAAGACTAGCGATACGTTGCGTTCAGCAAAAAGGGCTAGTGTTTCGGCGGGCGATTTGCAATGACCCGCCAAACAGAAACCGGCTGGCAATTCACTGGGCACCGCCCTAACTTGCTGACGGCAGAACGATTTTCGGATGGATGATGAGAAAGAACCTGCTCCTGGTCGCCGCCCTCCTGCTCGGCACGCTGTTTCTCTTTCTGGGCAATGGTCTGCAGGGGCTGCTTCTTCCCGTTCGGGGCACCGCTGAAGGTTATCCGACCACCATCCTTGGCCTGATCGGAACGTCCTGGGCGGCCGGCTTCGTCCTCGGCTGCTTCTTCGCCCCCAACATCGTCAAGCGCATCGGCCATGTCCGCGCCTTCAGCGTCTTTGCCTCGCTCATCGCCATCGTCGCGCTTCTGACCGGCATTCTGATCGACTCGACCTCCTGGCTGATCCTCAGGGCGCTGACCGGCTTTGCCACCGCCGGCACCTCGATGATCATCGAAAGCTGGCTGAACGAGCGCGCCACCAACGAGAGCCGGGGCGTGATCTTCTCGCTCTATATCGCCATCACGCTCTTCGGCGTGGTCGGCGGCCAGATGATGATTCCCTTCGGCGACACCTCGAGCAGCTTCTTCTTCATGATCTGCGGCATTCTCTATTGCCTCGCCATGCTGCCGACCCTGTTGTCGAAGGCCGCCTCGCCGCAGCCACTGAAGAAGGTCAGCCTCGACCTGCGCGGCCTTTACCGCAACTCGCCGGTTTCCTTCCTCGGCATCCTGCTCGTTGGCATCGCCAACGGCGCCTTCGGCACACTTGGCGCCGTCTTCGGGCGCCAGGCTGGTCTTTCGGACAGCACCGTCGCGACGATGATGAGCGTGGCGATCTTCGCCGGCGCCGTCATGCAGCTTCCGGCCGGCCGCCTTTCCGACCGTATCGACAGGCGCTATGTGCTCGCCGCCCTTGCCGGTGTCGGCGCGCTCGCCGGCCTCTTGATCTTCCTCGTCGAGCCGACACAGGTCTGGATCGTGCTGACGCTGATCGCCATTTACGGCGCGGCGGCAAATGCGCTCTACCCGATCGCCGTCTCGCACGCCAACGACTTTGCGACCGCCGAAGACTTCGTCAAGGTGTCCGGCGGGCTGCTGCTGCTCTATGGCATCGGCACCATCATCGGCCCGACGATCGGCGGCCCGGTCATGACCGCAGCCGGGCCCTATGGCCTGTTCATGATCACCGCCTGCGCCCATATTCTGATCACGGCCTATGCGATCATCCGCAGCCGGATGCGCGCAGCCGTGCCGGTATCGGATCGCGACGCCTTCTCGCCGATTACCGCCGGTACCCCGACGACACCGGAAAGCCTGCAGCTTTCACCGCGTGCAGCGCCGTTGGATGAGGCGCGCAGCGAGCCAAACAAAGATCCGGAATGGGAGGATCAGACGGATGAGCCTGTTTGACGATGATCGGCCACAAAAGAAGGTGGCGCACGAAATCGGCAGCGATCTCTCACTGTTGTCGGTTGACGAACTGACCCAGCGCATCACGCTCCTGTCAGAGGAAATCGCAAGGCTCGAAGCGGAGCGGACGCGCAAGTCCGCAAGCCGTTCGGCCGCCGAGAACCTGTTTCGCTGACGCGCTTCAAGGGAGAACAGGGCGCCGCAAAACGGAGCGTGCTTAACGCCAAATTAAGCATTCCGTGCGATTGTCCAAGCATCCGGAGCTTTCCGGTCTCAGACAATTTCTCCGACTGGCGAATGGGTCTGATTTTTCTCCCTGTTTTACCTTGAGAGCCGCTTTCCGCGGCTCTTTTTTTGTTTTGGCATAGCTTTCGCCAAAGAACTGTGGAGATTAACCCTTTCTTAAGAATGCCCTTGCGCGAAATGCGCTATCGGATCATTCTTCAACCACAGAGACGGCAAGGATTTATTTCCCATAACCGTCCACCACCTGACTGTCGTGATGCGTTTGAACCAGGGAAAGCAGGTCATGTCCGAGAGAGGATTGAATACGGTCAGTTTCGCAGGACACGCAGCGTCCTCGGCACAATTCAAGACACTCTATTCGGAAGGCATGGGTCTGGTCGAAGAAACGGCGACCTATCTCGACGGCCCCGGCCGCGCTGCTTCGAAGGTCCTGCCGCGCATGGCATCGGTTCTCTATGCGGCCGAATCCATGCGACTCACCACCCGCCTGATGCAGATGGCTTCGTGGCTGCTTTTGCAGCGCGCCGTCAACAACGGCGAAATGAGCCGCGACCAGGTGATGTCGGAAAAGAGCAAGGTCCGCCTCGACAGCTTCAACGTCGACAAGTCCGCGCCCGGCTGGGCCGAACTGCCGGAATCCTTCCGCGATCTGATCGAGCGTTCGTTGCGCCTGCAGAACCGCGTCGCCCTGCTCGACCGCGAAATCTACCGCCCGCATGAAGCGGCAGCCATCGTTCCGGACAACCAGAACGGCGTCAAGGCGCAGATCAAGCTGCTGCAGACGGCCTTCGGAACCAACTGACGACGCGCGGCAAACAAATCCCGGAAGCACGCCCGCCGCTGCAGCATTGCCGGCGGGTTTTTCTTTGCGATGGCCGCGCCGTGACGGCGCACGAGCAGCGGCTGTCGTCCATCGTCACCGGCCACCAGCGACCTATCGGACATGATCCTCACCGAAGCCGATCTGGCTCCCTTCCGCGATGCGAACGGCCTCGTGCATCTGGAACCTCTTCCGGGGCTCCTCGGGAGCGCTGCGGCACTGTTGAGCTCTGGTCGCGTCGTCCTGCCGAACGGGCTGCTGACGCCGACCCACAAGGCCTTCGTGGCCGACTGGAACGCGTTCGACGCCGACAGGCCGCGAGAAACGCTCGAGGCAATTCCCGTCCTCGCCTTCAGGCGGAAAGTGCCTGTTCTCAACCCAACCCTGGAATGGCGCGGCCTGATCCATCAATGCTCGGGATCTTATTGCCAGCAGATGCGGATGATCGCAACGCGTCTCAGGCCGAGGCCGGCAGTCGCTGAGCATTTGAATGCCATTGTACGCGAACACTACGGTCGGGACGCCGGCTTCGTTCATCATGACAATCTGCGCGCATCACAGATCGTGTCCTACGTGGAGATGCTGGCACGCCTTGGCCTGAATTGCGAAATTTCCTGGAAGAACCTTACCGAAGGCGTCTATCCGATCGACGCCACGCAACTGCACCTTGATCTGCTGACGGAAGAGGCGCCCCCGCTTGCCGAAATCGCCGACTGGTCGCATGAGGACCCGGAGCACGGCGCGGTGATCTTGCTGCTTGCCTGGAACAGCGACTGAGAACCCATGCCTGCGGCGCATCCGGCGCACGCCCGCCAACTTGGTGCGCCAGAATGAAGACAGCAAAAAGCCCGGGCCAATGACCCGGGCCTTCAAAAGGCCGAAGAAGCAGCCGATTAGAGGCCGAGGCCTTCGAAGCGCTTCTTGAACTTGGATACGCGGCCGCCGCGGTCCATGAGCTGCTGGTTGCCGCCGGTCCAGGCCGGGTGCGACTTGGGGTCGATTTCCAGGTTCATGGTGGCGCCTTCCGAACCCCAGGTCGAGCGGGTTTCGTATTCGGTGCCGTCGGTCATGACAACCTTGATCATGTGGTAGTCGGGATGGATGTCTGCCTTCATAACAATCTTCCTAGAGTTCCAGGGTCCAATTGTCGCAAGGCATTGCGACTTCAGGACCGAACACGTAAATGAAGCCGCGGACCGGCTGAACGGCCACGGCTTCCCAATTCGATGCCGTGCCTATACATCAAGGTCTGCGGGATAACAAGTGCCGCGCGGAAGACTCATGGGCAAACCCTTTCCTCCGTGTTTGGCGAAAGGGGTCAAGTGTCCGAACGTGAAAACCAGGCGCCAGCGCGCAAATCCATCCGCCCTCTGGCCACGCTCATCCCCTATCTTGCCCGGTACCGTTACCTGGTCATCGGCGCCGGCATTTCCCTGGTGCTTGCTGCAGTGACCACCCTGACGCTGCCGCTGGCCGTCCGGCGAATGGTCGACAACGGCTTCTCCAGTTCCGACAGCGGCTTCATCAACACCTACTTCTCGATGCTGATGCTGCTCGCCATCGTGCTCGCGCTGGCGAGTGCCGCGCGCTATTACTTTGTCATCACGCTCGGCGAACGCATCGTCGCCGACCTCAGGCGCAACGTCTTCGAACGTGTTACCCGTCTGTCTCCCTCCTTTTTCGACGTCAACCAGTCGGGCGAGATCGTCTCGCGGCTGACCGCCGACACGACCCAGGTCAAGTCCGCCGTTGGCGCCACCGCTTCCGTCGCGCTTCGCAACCTGATCCTGTGTCTCGGGGCCATCGGCATGATGGTCTATACCAGTCCCAAGCTCTCGAGCCTGGTGCTGATCGCGATCCCGATCATCGTCTTCCCGCTCGTCGGCTTTGGCCGCTCGGTTCGCCGTCGCTCGCGTCAGGCGCAGGATACGCTCGCCACGGCTTCGGCCTATGCCGGCGAGGCGATTTCTGCTGCCCGCACGGTTCAGGCCTTCAACGGCGAGGAACTTGCCAACCGGCACTTCGCCGACGCGGTCGAGCAGGCCTATGGCGCCGCGCGTGCGGCCATCAAGGCGCGCTCGGTCCTGACCGCCTTTGCCATCACCATGGTGTTCGGCAGTGTCGTCGCGGTCCTCTGGTTTGGTGCCCACGACGTGCTGGCGGGCAACCTATCGGCCGGCACGCTCAGCCAGTTCCTGCTCTATTCGGTCTTTGCCGCCGGCAGCCTCGGCTCGCTCTCCGAAGTCTGGGGTGAGCTTTCGCAAGCCGCCGGTGCCGCCGAGCGGCTGAACGAGCTCTTGACCGAAGTGCCCGAGATCCGGGCGCCGGAAAATCCGGTTGCCATGCCCGTGCGCCCCGAAGGCGCCATCACTTTCGAGGATGTCTATTTCGCCTATCCGGCGCGCCCCGATTTCAAGAGCTTGAACGGCCTAACACTGTCGATCAAGCCCGGGGAGACGGTTGCGATCGTCGGCCCGTCCGGAGCCGGCAAGAGCACGGTGTTTTCCATGCTGTTGCGCTTCTACGATCCCGCCAAGGGCACCGTGACCGTCGATGGTGTCGACATTCGCACGGCTGATCCGAAGGAATTGCGCGAGCGGCTGGCCATCGTGCCGCAGGACGTCACGATCTTTGCGTCCTCGGTCCACGACAACATCGCCTTCGGCATGCCCGGCGCCAGCCGCGAAGCTGTGCGCGCGGCGGCCGTCGCCGCCCAGGCAGACGAATTCATCAACCGGCTCGACAAGGGCTACGACACCTTTGTCGGTGAACGCGGCGTCACGCTCTCCGGCGGCCAGCGCCAGCGCATCGCCATCGCCCGCGCCATCCTCAAGAACGCGCCCATCCTGCTTCTCGACGAGGCCACCTCGGCACTCGACGCCGAAAGCGAGACGCTCGTTCAAAAGGCGCTCGATGGTCTGCTGCACGAGTGCACGACCGTCATCATCGCCCACCGGCTCGCAACCGTGCTCAAGGCCGATCGCATCCTGGTCATGGACCATGGCCGCATCGTCGAGGAAGGCACGCATGCCTCCCTCATCCGTCATGGCGGGCTCTACGCAAAGCTTGCGCGCCTGCAGTTCGACCATGGCGCCGAGGCCCTCTTCGTCGGCTCGCGGAATTGAGCTGCCGCTTGGACTTCGGCCTGCCCTCATAGAATTCCTGGCCGGCGGTTGTCGGCTCGGGCGCGGGCCCTATTGTTAAGGGGCCCGGCCCGCCGCGGGTCGGCTATCGCTTTACGATCGGGAGGAAATACGCATGGCATTTTCGGACTTGACCCGGCGCGCAACCCTGACGCTGGGCCTGATGGCCCTGTCGGCGCTGCCGTTCGGCACAACGGCGCTCGCACAAGGCTTTCCTGACCGGCCGGTAACCCTCGTCGTGCCGTTTGCTGCCGGCGGCTCGACCGACGTGGTTGCCCGCATCGTTGCGCAGAAGATGTCCGAGGATCTCGGCGAGCAGGTCATCGTCCAGAACGTCGCCGGCGCCGGCGGCAACCTCGGTGCCGCCAACGTCGCCCGGGCCGATCCGGACGGCTACACCATCTTGATGGGCACCGTCGCCACCCACGCCCTCAACCCGCTGATCCTCAAGACCAAGCCCTATGATCCGGAGAAGGATTTCTCGCCGATCTCGCTGCTCGTCGTCGTGCCCAACGTGCTGGTCGTTAATCCGGAGTTGCCGGCCAAGAATGTCGAGGAACTTCTGGCGCTGCTGAAGGCCAAGCCGGACGAATACAGCTACGCGTCCTCCGGCAACGGCACGCCGCTGCATCTTTCCGGTGAACTCTTCAAGAAGATGGCCGGCGTCGGTATGCAGCACATTCCCTACAAGGGCGCCGGCCCTGCGCTCAACGACGTCATCGGCAACCAGGTGCCGATCATGTTCGACAACCTTCCCTCGTCTTCCGGTCACATCAAGGCCGGAACGCTTCGGGCGCTTGCGGTCACCACGGCCGAACGGGCACCATCCTTCCCGGATGTGCCGACCGTCGCGGAATCGGGCATCCCGGGCTACGAGACCTATACCTGGAACGCGCTTTTTGCTCCGGCCAACACGCCTCAACCCGTGATCGCTCGCCTGAACGAGGCCGCGAACAAGGCGCTGAAGGACCCGGCGGTCATCGAACGCATGAAGGAGTTCAGCGCCAAGATCGTCGGCTCGACCCCGGAAGAGTTGCAGGCGCATGTGACGGCGGAGCTGGCGAAGTGGACGCCGGTCGTGCGTGACGCCAACGTGCAGATGGATTGATCGCAACCGGCGCGGAGCGGCGTCGTTCACCCCTCATCCGGCCTGCCGGCCACCTTCCCCGCACGTGGGGAGAAGGGACGTTGTGGCAAGCGCCCCCAGACACATAGCTGGCGACTTAACCAGTAAGCCAGCAGCGGGATGCGTCCCCTCTCCCCGCCTGCGGGGAGAGGGTTAGGGTGAGGGGCAGATTGCAAGCACAACGGCACATTCGATCACGCCCCGGTAGCACCCCGCCCGGCCTCGCGGCCGGAGAAGATGCAGCCACCGAGGAACGTGCCCTCGAGCGCATTGTAGCCGTGCATGCCGCCGCCACCGAAACCGGCGACCTCTCCCGCGGCGTAAAGACCCGGCACCGGCGTGCCCGATTGCTCGAGGACCTGTCCGGAAAGGTTGGTCTGCAGGCCACCAAGCGTCTTGCGCGTGAGGATATGCAGGCGAACGGCGATCAGCGGTCCGGCCTTCGGATCAAGCAGCCGGTGCGGCTTGGCGGTGCGCAACAGCCGGTCACCACGATAAGCCCGCGCGCCGCGGATTGCCGTCACCTGCGCATCCTTGGAGAAGGGGTTCATGATTTCGCGGTCGCGTGCCTCGATCTGCTGGCGCAGATGCTCTGGCGGCAAGCGATTATCACCGGTTAGCGCGTTCATCGCCGCCACCAGATCCTCGAGCCGATCGCGCACGACGAAGTCTTCACCCTTGTCCATGAAGGCCTGCACCGGCCCGGGCGGGTTCTTGCCGAGCCGCTTCAAGAGCAACGCGATGCTCTTGCCCGTCAGATCCGGATTCTGCTCGGAACCTGAGAGCGCGAATTCCTTCTTGATGATCGCCCGGGTCAGGATGAACCAGCTGTAGTCGTGGCCGCTGTCGCGGATCGCCTGCAGGGTTCCGAGCGTATCGAAGCCGGGCATGGCAGGTGCAGAAAAGCGGTTGCCGTCCGCGTCGCACCAGAAGGATGATGGGCCCGGCAGGATGCGGATGCCGTGATCCGGCCAGATCGGATCGAAGTTCTTCAAGCCTTCGGTATAGTGCCACATGCGATCGGAGTTGATGACCGAGCCGCGCGCCCGGCTGGCAATCTCCAGCATGCGTCCATCGACATGGTGCGGCACGCCCGAGACCATCGTCGCCGGCGGTTGGCCGAGGCGCTTGCGCGGCCAGTTGCGGCGCACCAGTTCGTGATTGCCGCCGATGCCACCGGAGGTGACAATAACCGCGCCGGCCGAAATCTCGAAATCGCCGACGACGTCGCGCGCGCTTTTCTGACCGCGTTCAACCGGGTCTTCCTTCAGAAGCGCCCCGCGCGCGCCTGTCACGCGCCCGTCCGTGGTTACGAGTTCATCGACCCGATGGCGAAACCGGAAACGTACGAGTCCGCGGCTTTCGGCCTCCCGCGTCAGACGGATGAAGGGCTCAAGCACCGCCGGACCGGTGCCCCAGGTGACGTGGAAGCGCGGCACCGAATTGCCGTGACCGTGAGCGAGCCCGCCACCGCGCTCGGCCCAACCGACGACCGGGAACCAGCGCATGCCGAGCGAATGCAGCCAACGGCGCTTCTCCCCGGCCGCAAAATCGAGATAGGCCTCGGCCCAAAGGCGCGGCCAGTGATCCTCGGGACGGTCGAATTGCGACGAGCCTGCCCAGTCCTGCCAGGCAAGATCGCGCGTGTCACGAATGCCCATGCGCCGCTGTTCGGGACTGTCGACGAAGAACAGGCCGCCGAGCGACCAGAAGGCCTGGCCGCCGAGGTTCTGCTCGCCTTCCTGGTCGAGAACGATGACCTTGCGTCCAAGGGACGCCGCCTCTGCGGCGGCGACAAGACCGGCGAGCCCTGCGCCGATGACCAATACGTCGCAATCCATGAAATGCCCTCCCCCTGCATCTCAGACAGCACCGCACATGCCTTTACGGCGCCGCGCGCCTTACCAGACGCGCAAAGGTCGCTGCCGCCATGTGAATGGCTGCAGCAACTGTTACGCGTACGTCAAGGTCAATTCAAGGGTCGGGTTCAGCCCTTGACCGCGGTTCCGTTTCCGCGCCCCGGCTTACTTCTCGGTCAGCTTGAGCTCGATACGGCGGTTCTGGGCGCGAGCCTCGACACTGTCGCCAGGCGCAATCGGCTGGTACTCCCCGAAGCCGGCGGCAACCAGGCGGTCCGCTGGAACCCCCTTCGAAATCAGATACTTGACGACCGAAGTCGCACGCGCCGAGGAGAGCTCCCAATTGTCGGCGTAGCGGCCGGTGCCGGACAATTTGACATTGTCTGTATGCCCGTCGACGCGCAGCACCCAGTTGATCTCCGCCGGGATCTCCTTGGCGAGATCGAGCAACGCCGCGGCGAGTTTGCCCATCTCCGCCTGCCCATCCGGGTTGAGTTCACTGCCGCCCGACGGAAAGAGCACCTCCGACTGGAAGACGAAGCGGTCACCCACGATGCGGATGTTCTCGCGATCGGAAAGGATTTCTCTCAGGCGCCCGAAGAAATCGGACCGGTAGCGGTTGAGCTCCTGCACCCTTTGGGCGAGCGCGACGTTCAGACGACGACCAAGGTCGGCAATCTTGGTCTGAGACGTCTGGTCTTTGGCTTCGGCCACCTGCAGCGCCTCTTCGACGGCTGCAATCTGGCTGCGCAGCGCTGCGATCTGCTGGTTCAAAAGCTCGATCTGGCTCATCGCCCGGGCACTGATCTCGCGCTCGTTTTCGAGGTCCGTGCCGAGGCGCCCGATCTTGACGTTGGCTGCATCCTCGCTGCCGGCGCCCCGATCGAGCAGGGCCTGCAGCCGCGAGCGCTCGCCTTCCGACTGGCTGAGCGACGCCTGCAGATTGGCGAGTGAATCCTCTAGATCCTGCTTGCCGCTCTTTTCCAGCGCCAGCAGCTGCGTCAGCTCGTTGATCTGGCTGTTCAGTCGGGTGAGCACCTCATCCTTGCCGCTGATCTCGCGGCTCAGCAGGAACTGCCCGAGCACGAAAACGGTGAGCAGGAACATGATCGAAAGCAGGAGCGTCGAGAGCGCATCGACGAAGCCCGGCCAGTAGTCGATCGTGCGTTGCGAGCGGCCTTTGCGGGCGAGCGCCATGGATCACTCCCCTCCGTTTTCGTCCAGACGCTCGAGCTTTGCCGCCAGCGGCGGCTTGTCGCTCCGCGCGACATAACCGTCGCCACTGCCGATGCGTGACGACAACCTGTCGAGAGTCCGGCGCATCGCCTTGGCTTCTTCCTGCTGCGCTTCGATCCAGTCCCTCAGCATCTGCTGCTCGCCGCGCATGTTTTTCACCAGCCCCTGAATGCCTTCGGCAAGGCTTGCCATGGCAGCGGTCGTCCGCTGATTGGTGCCGCCCTCCTGGTTGAGGCGCACGAGCTGATCGGTCAGCTTCTTCAGCTCCTCGACAGAGCCACCGGCAGGCGCGCCGATCGCAGTCGACAGCTCGGAGCCGACATCGGTGACGGAGGAGAGCCAGTTTTCGAGTTCGGTGTAAAAGCGGTTCTGCGCCCGCCCGGCCTGCAGGTCGAGGAAGCCGAGGATCAGCGAACCGGACAGACCGAAGAGCGAGGTGGAAAAGGCCGTGCCCATGCCGGTGAGCGGCGCGGACAGACCGCTTTTCAGCGCCGCCAGGATGTCTTGCGTGGTTCCCGTTCCGGCATCGAGCGACTGGATGACGGTGTTGATCGAACCGATCGTCCCGAGCAGACCCCAGAATGTTCCAAGCAGGCCGAGAAACACCAGGAGACCGGTCAGATAGCGCGAGATATCGCGCGATTCATCGAGACGAGTTGCGATCGAGTCGAGAATGGACCGCAGCGCCGTGGTCGAGATCGCGGTCTGGCGGCCACCGATCAGCGCCCGCATCGGCGCCAGAAGCACCGGATCGCGTCCGACCTTGTCTGCGCTGCCGGCAGCGCGGAAGGAATTGAACCAGCGCACTTCGGGACGCAGGCCCAGCACGTGGTTGAAGACCAGCAGGATGCCGATCAAAAGCACCCCGAGGATCAGGCCGTTGAGACCGGGATTGGCGAGAAAGGCGTTGTGTGCCTGGCGAAAGAGGATTGCACCGACAAAACCGACGATGATCAGGAAGACCACCATCGTCCAGAAATAGTGCATGGGGCTCGACAGCTTCTGCGGATTGTAGCCTTCGTCCATGCCTTCGCGACCGTTCCACCCGGACAGATGCAGTTGCGTCATGGGTATAAGTATCTCCCGGTTTTTACTTGACGGGACGGCGCCGCGCCGGCCCGGAGCCTACTGCATAATTCCCGAAACCGAAATCGATTCAAGGATGAAATTGCGCCATGCACCAAAGCGATGCGTCAGCGGTGCCCCCTCCAGATAGGCATAGGCATGTGGCACTGTCGTGTTGCCTCATTCCGGATCAACCGGAAAAACAAAACCTCCGGCATGGGTGCACGCCGGAGGCTCGAAGAATGAAGGCAATCGCCAATTACTTCGTCGGCACAGGGCGATGAACGACGTCGGTCAGCGCCTTGACGATGTATTCGTTGCCGCAGATGACCGAGCCGTCATCCACCGGCTTGGCGCCGCCATTGATATCATGGGCCCAGCCGCCGGCCTCGCGGATGAGAAGCACGCCGGCAGCGATGTCCCAGGCGGCAAGATCACGCTCCCAGTAACCGTCGAAACGGCCGGCTGCCACATAGGCGAGATCGAGCGAAGCAGACCCCATGCGGCGGATACCCGCGACTTCGCCCATGACGTGGCGCAGCTCGATCAGGTACTTGCCGTGGTTGCCGCGGCCAAGATGCGGGGTGCCGGTGGCGATCACCGCGTCGGAGAGATGCTTGCGCGAGGCAACGCGCAGGCGGCGGTCGTTGAGGAAGGCGCCACCGCCGCGCTCGGCCGTGTAGAGCTCGTCCGTCGCCGGGTTGAAGACGACGGCGCCGACGATTTCGCCCTGGCGCTCAAGCGCGATCGACACTGCGAAATGCGGGATGCCGTGCAGGAAATTGGTGGTGCCGTCGAGCGGATCGACGATCCAGCGATGCGCGCCGTCGGTGCCGATGATCTCGTCCCCTTCCTCGCCGAGGAAACCGTAGGTCGGGCGGGCCTTCAGGAGTTCTTCGCGGATGAGCTTTTCGGCCTTGCGGTCGGCCTGCGAAACATAGTCGCCCGGTCCCTTGAGCGAGACCTGCAGGTTCTGGACTTCGCCGAAATCGCGGGCCAACGACTTGCCGGCCTTGAAGGCGGCCTGAACCATGACATTGAGGAGAGCTGAACGGGCCATCTGGCGATCCCTTTGAAAACGAAGGCCGACCGAGCGCGCTCGGTCGGACGTTGAACCTGCTTGACGGAAGAAAACCCGATCCACCCGCTTCCAGGCAAACCGCAGATCCATCTCCGTCGTCAAAAAACCGAGTGAAAGATCACTCCGCTCGCTGTCGCCGGCAAATGCGGCATGTCGAGCAAAACCGCGGTTTCAGAACCATAAAAGGCCCGCGAATTCAAGAGAAATAGCGTTCCGAGCGGCGTTGACCCAAGGAATCGCCGGTCGATCAGCTCCGGCGGTACTTGTTGGCGGCGCTGAGCGCCTGCTTCTGCTGCTCCTCGTTGAGGCCAAGGTAGAAGTCTTCGAGCGCGTCGTCCTTGAGGCCGGCGCGCCGCGAAAGCACATACCATTTCGCCGCCTCGACCGGGTCGGGTCGGGTGCCAATGGCGTTGACATAGAGATGCGAAAGCCGGTTCTGCGCAACGACGTTGCCGCCTTCGGCAGCCCGTCGCATCCAGCCGAACCCTTGCTCGAGGTTCCGGTCTCCCGCAATGCCCTCGATCATCCAGATGGCGATATCGAGCTGGGCCGTGTCGTAGCCCGCACGCGCCGCGCGGACCAACCACTCGCGGGCACGGGCGCGCTTGTTCTCCTCGATGCCGTCGACATTGACCAGGATCTGCGACAGCGCATATTGCGCATCCGCGATGCCCTGTTCCGCCGACTTTTCGTAGTAGGGCATCGCCAACTTCAGCCCTTTCGGTCCGGGATTGTCAGCAACGAGTGTCTGCCCGTAATTGAACTGGGCGGAGCCGTTGCCGAGATCGGCCGCCTTCTTCATCAATTCTTCGGACCGTTTCCGGTCCCGCTTGGCGTAGCGCCCCTCCATCAGGATCAGCGCATATTTGAACATCGCCGCCGGGTCGCCCTTTTCTGCCGCCTGCCCGTACCAGAAGGCGGCCTGCTTGGGATCACGCACGACGCCGAGCCCCTGCTGCAGGATTTCGGCAATCAAGGTCTGTGCCGCCGGATCGCCAAGCTGCGCCCGCGGCAAGGCAAGATCCATCGCCGTCAGGTAGTAGCCGCGCTGGAACGCGCCGTAGGCTTCGTCGACCTTGCCGGTGAAGGGCTTTTCCGCCGGTAGTGCGGGCAACTCCGCCCCCATGCGGTCGAAGACGCCGACGCCCGCGGACGGCGCGGTGCCGTCGGCCGGCTTCTTTCCAGACGATGTCGGCGACTTGCCATCCGACGTGTTCTGTCCCGCCCCTTCCGGCAGCGCGGCGCCGTTGAACGGTGTTATCCGGCCGCGCTTCTCGACGCCCGCTCCTTCGCCCGCACCACTTGGCTCCTGCGCATGCGCCGGCAGCGCGAGCGCGACGGCCACGGCAAACAGGGAAAGACTCCGGCTGAATCTGGAAGACACTCGGCTCAACATC
Organism: Ensifer sp. MJa1; assembly: GCF_037026475.1. Lineage (NCBI taxonomy): Bacteria > Pseudomonadati > Pseudomonadota > Alphaproteobacteria > Hyphomicrobiales > Rhizobiaceae > Ensifer > Ensifer sp. MJa1. Next base: position 188,173 of record NZ_JAKUMO010000010.1, read on the forward strand.
GAAACGTCTTAATCTTCAAACCGTGGCGCTTTTTCGTCAAGAAGTGCGTTGACCGCAGCAACGACGGATGGCGCCTGTCCCGGCTCGCCAAAGACGGCGAGGCGAAGAGCAACGAACTCGGCACCGGTCTCGGCGACGGCGAGCGCCGACTGCGGATCGGTGCCGCCCATGACGATGCAGGGGATCTCGATCATCGAGGCCCACCACTCCGCCAGCGCCAGGTTCTTCGGGTGCGCCTCGGGCTTGATGTCGCCGTCGGTCTTGCCGAAGAACACGTAATCCGGACGCACTTCACCGATCTCGAGCGCATGATGCCGATCGGCGGCATTGCCGCCGCCGACGATCAGTTTCGGCGTGTGCTTCTCGACGGCTTCGCCGAGCGCTTCGGCATTGCCGGCAATATGCAAGCCATCCGCCTTGGCCCGCCCAGCGACGCGGGAATCGCCCTCGATCAACGCGGCAGCGCCAGCCTCCTGGATGACCGGCACCAGCCGCTCGGCGTGTTTCTGGAACTCGGCGTCGTCGAGGCCATATTGCGGCACGATCACCGAAGCGACGTCGCCGCCCTTCAAGGCGTCGGCGAGCACCGTCGCACGTTCTGCCGGATCCGGCATGTCGGGCGCGATCAGCACCAGGCGGCAGCGTTCTGTTGTCATGCTCACTTGTCCATTTCCGGCTGTATCCGCTCACGCGGCGAAACCAGCGCTCGATTTCATTTCCGAAAACCGATAGACGGAGACTGCAAAAGGATCAACCGCCCCTCATGCTTCCCGATATCGACTTCTATCTTATCGCCATTCCGGCAGTTCTGCTCGTTGGCCTCAGCAAGGGTGGCATGGGCGAGGCCTTGTCGCTCATGGGCGTGCCGATCCTGTCGATGGCGGTGTCGCCGGTCCAGGCGGCCGCCCTGCTTTTGCCGATCCTGATCGCCATGGACATCGTCTCGCTCTGGATGTGGCGCAAGCACGGCAACCGCAAGACGCTCCTCATGCTGTTGCCCGGCGCCCTTGCCGGCATCCTCATCGGTTGGGCCACCTCTGCCTATGTTTCCCGCGACCTTCTGCGCCTGATCATCGGGCTCATCACCGTGCTCTTCGTGCTCCGCTACACCTACAATGTCTGGCGCATGCGCAACGGCATTGCCATCGCGCCGAAAAAGCAACGCGCAGGTCCAGCAGCGCTGTGGGGATCCTTTGCCGGTTACGGCAGCTTCGTTGCCCACGCGGGCGGCCCGCCCTTCCAGATCTACACTCTGCCGCTGCAACTCGATCCAAGGGAATACACGGGCACGATCGTGCGCTTCTTCGCCATCCTGAACGCGGTCAAGCTGATCCCCTACTTCGCGCTCGGGCAACTCGACCTCAGCAACCTAAAGATCTCGGCGACCCTCTTTCCGCTCGCCATCGTCGCCACCATCTGCGGCGCATGGATCGTTCGCCGCATGAAGCCACAGGTCTTCTATCCCTTCATGTATACGATGGCCTTCCTCGCCGGCTCGAAACTGCTATGGGACGGCATCAACAGTCTCGTTGCCGGCGGTTGATCCAGCCGCAAGTATTACAGAAATATTGCAGAGCAAAATTAGCATTTCGCACCGCACAATTTTCTTGCCGCCTCTGTCGTTTTCGCCTAACGTTTGCCTATGACGATCGCGGACCCTTTCGATGCCATTGCGGACCCGAACCGGCGCCACCTGCTGGAGGAACTCAGGCGTGCACCGCGAACCGTAAACGAATTGGCCGAGGGGCTGCCGATCAGCCGACCGGCCGTCTCGCAGCACCTGAAAGCCTTGCTGGACTGCAATCTGGTCTCGGTCTCGGCCAATGGCACCCGCCGGATCTACGCGATCAACCGACCGGGCTTCGACCGCCTCAATCTGTGGCTCGACCAATTCTGGTCTTGAGCATGGAGCCGGATCTGGGGGCTGCCGACATGAAAACGACCGGGCATCAAGCCCGGTCGAGCATTCCGTATCTTCCGTCGTGGGGGATTGGTTCTAAACCTTGTTGCGCTTTCTCAGAGGGGGGAGATAGCGCCTCCCGATAGTACTGGGAAATACCTTTGATAATCAGTGAGTTGAGGAGCGAAGTCTTTCGATTTCGTCCTTGATGCGCAGCTTCCGCCGCTTGATATCGGTGATCTGCTCGTCTTCCACAGACGGCTGATTCATCGCTGCATGGAGTTCCTGCTCCAGGGCGCCATGTTTCTTCTCAAGCGTTGCAAGATGAGCCTCAACAGTCATTTGGCAGTCCCTTCCTTTTGCTTGCATCCGGCAGGCAAATGCCGGATGTTCCATGGTTGTAACCTTACTACTGTGCCACGCCATTTTTCATTTGTCGAAGGCGAAATGATGACGACGGATAACTTCCCGTTACCGCCCAAGATGTGATAGAGCGGCATGAAATTCCGGTTCGAGGAGGACTTCGCAACCGGGCTGATGGGGATCGCTTTGCATGCCGGACCAGGACCAGGCCGAACTCAGATTGACCGCCGCGCGGCTGAGGCAGGAACATGAAGACTATGATGCTGCCATCAATGCCATGATCCAGACCGGCTGCGATGCGCTGAGAATTCAGCGCATGAAGAAGAAGAAGCTGGTCATCAAGGACAAGATCACCAAGATCGAAGACCAGATCATTCCAGACATCATTGCCTGAAGCGGACACCTGAAGACGTGATCGACACCACGACCCCACCCGTCGCCATCATCATGGGAAGCCAGTCGGACTGGGAAACGATGAAGAACGCCGCCGATACGCTCGACGCGCTCGACATTGCCTATGAGGCCCGCATCGTTTCCGCACACCGCACGCCCGACCGGCTCGTCAATTTCGCCAAGGGCGCCCGCGACGAGGGCTTCAAGGTGATCATCGCCGGCGCAGGCGGTGCAGCACACCTTCCCGGCATGTGCGCCTCGATGACCCCGCTGCCGGTCTTCGGCGTCCCGGTGCAATCCAAGGCGCTCTCCGGTCAGGACAGCCTGCTGTCCATCGTCCAGATGCCCGCCGGCATTCCGGTCGGCACGCTGGCGATTGGCCGCGCCGGCGCCGTCAACGCGGCACTGCTTGCCGCAGCCGTGCTGGCGCTCAGCGACGAGGATCTCGCTGACCGGCTCGACGACTGGCGTGAACAACAGACGATCGCGGTCGCCGAGTATCCGGTGGACGAGGCATGACGACCATCGGCATTATCGGCGGCGGCCAACTCGGCCGCATGCTGGCGATGGCAGCCGCCCGACTGAACTTCCGCACCGTCATCCTCGAGCCCCAGCTGGACTGTCCGGCCGCCCAGGTCGCAAACGACCAGATCATTGCGGCCTATGACGACGAAGCCGCGCTCGCAAAGCTTGCCGACGTCAGCGACATCATCACCTACGAATTCGAGAATGTCCCGGTCGCGGCTGCCGAACGGCTCGCGGCCAAGCGTCCCGTCTTCCCGCCACCAAAGGCGCTGGAAGTGGCACAGGATCGCCTCGTCGAGAAGCGCTTCATCAACAACTGCGGCATCGCCACCGCGCGCTTCCATGCGGTCGATAGCCAGGCTGACCTCGAAGCGGCACTTCACGATTTCGGCGGCACCGGCGTGCTGAAAACCCGGCGCCTCGGGTACGACGGCAAGGGACAACGCGTCTTCCGCTCGACAGCCGACAGCCCGGCCGGTGCCTATGCCGCACTCGGCAGCGTTCCCTTGATCCTCGAGAGCTTCGTGCCTTTCGAGCGGGAAGTCTCAATCATCGCCGCAAGGTCGGCCGATGGCGCAGTCGCCTGCTTCGACCCGGCGGAGAACGTCCATCGCAACGGCATCCTTCACACCTCGACCGTGCCCGCCGCACTGAGCTCAGCCACCGCCGACACGGCGCGGCACGCGGCGAAGGCGATCCTCGACGCGCTCGGCTATGTCGGGGTCATCGGCGTCGAGTTCTTCGTGCTTGCGGATGGCAGTCTGGTCGCCAATGAAATGGCGCCGCGCGTGCACAATTCCGGTCACTGGACGGAGGCTGCCTGTGTCGTCTCGCAGTTCGAGCAGCACATCCGCGCCGTTGCCGGGTTGCCGCTCGGCAATCCGCAGCGCCATTCGGACTGCGTGATGCAGAACCTGATCGGCGACGACATGGCCGATGTTCCCGCCTGGCTTGCCACGGACGACGTCCTCGTGCATCTCTACGGCAAGACTGAAGCCCGCCTGGGCCGCAAGATGGGCCACGTTACCCGCCTCATCCGTGGCTGAAAGCTGCAGAAATGCGGGGCAAGGCGGTAAAAATGGGCCGTCTTGCGGTTGACACTTAAGGGGTGACACGGTATTTGCCATCCCACCTTAAGGAGCGCGCTGTACGGCGCGCTTTTGATTGTTAGAGATACCGGGCGAATTTTGTTTCCCCGAAACCTGCGGATCAGGAAAATGAAGATCAAGAATTCGCTCAAGTCGCTGAAGGCTCGTCACCGCGAAAACCGTCTGGTTCGTCGCAAGGGCCGCATCTACATCATCAACAAGCAGAACCCGCGCTTCAAGGCTCGTCAGGGCTGAGGCCCGACAGGGTATCTGTCCTGCGGCATCGCAATAGCGGTGTCCCAGAATTGATTTTGAAGTTGATCCATGGCGAGCTAACATGCTCGCCATGCGAGTTTTTGTACCCTTGATTCTGGCGGTCGCCGCCCTGCTCGCCACCTCCCCCGGAGCTGGCAATTTTGCCTTCGCGGCAGAGGCTTCGCCTCAAACGGAATCAGCCAGCCTCACGACACCGAAGCAGCGCCTTGACGCCCTGTTTTCCGACCTCAAGAAGGAACGGGATGCCGAGAAGGCGCGCGAGCTTTCCAACCAGATCCGGATGGAATGGCAGGATTCGGGCAGCGCCACCGTCAATCTGCTGATGCAATGGGCCGACAAGGCCGTCACCGACAACAAGCAGGCTGCAGCCCTCGACATCCTCGACCAGGTGATCACGCTTGCACCCAACTATGTCGAAGGCTGGAACCGCCGCGCTACCCTGCACTATGCAATGGGCAACTACAGAAAATCGATGTCGGACATCAACCGCGTGCTGGCGATCGAACCGCGCCACTTCGGGGCGCTCGCCGGCATGGCGGCGATCCTTGGTGCCTCGGGCAAGGATGAGTTGGCCCTGCGGGCGTGGGAACAGTTCCTGGAGATCTACCCGGCCGACCGCAACGCCCAGGAGCAACTCAGTGAGTTGGCCGAGAAGCTGGCCGGCAGCAAGACCTGACCGCACCCCCCGCTGCCGCCACTGCGATGACGCCTCTTCACTCTGATCCGACCGCCCTGCATGAGCTCGCAACACGTGCGCGCCGCTTCATCGAGCCGATCTGGCTAGAATGGCATCGGGCCTGGGGTGGCGACATCCCCACAATCCCCTCGCAATGGACCTGCGGCGCACCAGCCTGTTTCTGCTGCGCGCCCTGCGGGCCGAGGGCTTCGATTGCCCAATGGGTTTCGAGAACGCCGCGCACAGCCCCCTCGGAGCCGGAGATCGGCGCTTTCGGCTTTTTCTGGGACGGCAGCTGGCGGCCATGCCTGGGTCGAATGCGGTAATTTCATCGTCGACATCAACGCCGACCAATTTGGCGCTGCACCTGTGATCGTTGTCGATCGGAGCGAGAACCGTTACAACAAGGGCGATCGGGACAGCGCGCTGCCGGAGTTCGTGATTGCCCGCCAGCGTGCCGTCGACGATATCTGGCCGCGATGGCTGATGCTGCGGTCACAGCCGTCCCTTGCGGACGGACGTCAAGCGCCTTGAGAACAACGGCGCCGGAAGTCGGATCGAGACCATGTTTCCAGTCGCGCTGCTGCTCATCGGATTGCTCCTCACCGGCATCGCCTACAGCCTCTGGCACGCGCGCGCGTTTACCCGCCGGTTTCCGAACGTCGGTGAGCTGATCGACATCGGCGGCTATCACATGAACAGCGTGCACCTGCCCGTGGGCGAGCGAGCTGACCTGCCTCCGGTCGTCTTCATCCACGGCGCCAGCGGCAACCTGCTCGACCAGTTGCATGCCTTTGCCCCTGCCCTTGACGGTCGCGCCGAGATGCTGTTCGTCGATCGTCCCGGCCACGGCTATTCGGAGCGCGGCGGTGCAACCAACGACCTGCCGGACGGCCAGGCGGCGGCCATTGCTGCCCTCATGGAAAAACGCGGCATCCGGCGGGCAATCATCGTCGGGCATTCCTTCGGCGGCGCCATCGCCGCGAGCTTCGCCCTTCATCACCCGGAAAAGACCGCCGGCCTCGTGCTGCTGGCACCGGCAACGCATCCCTGGCCCGGCGGCATCGACTGGTACTACCACCTGACGGCGCTGCCGTTCGTCGGCTGGCTCTTTGCCCATACCCTGGTGACGCCCTTGGGGCAGCGCCGGATCGAGCGCGGCACCCGCTCGATCTTTTCGCCCAATCCACGGCCGGCCGACTATATCGACAAGACCGGGCCACATCTGGTGTTGCGGCCTTCCACCTTCCTCAGCAATGCCCGCGACATTGCCAACCTGCATGCCTATCTGACCACGACCGCGTCTCGCTACCGCGAGATTGCCGCGCCGACCGTCATCATCACCGGCGACAGCGACGGCATCGTGCTGGCCGACATCCATTCCCGCGGGCTCGCGCGCGACATCCCCGGTTCGCAGCTCGTCTGGATCGGCAATCTTGGACACAAGCCCGACTATGTGGTGACCGATGTCGTTGTTGCCGCCCTGGAGAAACTCGCCGGTCAGCCGACCGACCTCGACGAAATAAAAAGGCGGGCCGAAGCCCGCCTGATTGCTAGGCCCGGTGAAGTTTCCCAGGCCTGATCTCTTCAGGAAGCGCGCTTTAGACGCCGCTCATGCCGTCCGAGCCGATATAGGCGATGCGCAGCATGTTGGTGGCGCCCGGCGTGCCGAGCGGAACGCCGGCGGAGATGATGACGCGTTCGCCGGGCTTGCCGAAGCCTTCCGCGGCAACGATGCGGCAGGCGCGGTTGACCATGTCGTCGAGATCGGTCGCATCCTCGGTGACCACGCAATGCAGGCCCCAGACGACCGAAAGACGACGCGCCGTCTGCACGATCGGCGAGAGCGCAATGATCGGCACCTGCGGCCGCTCGCGAGCGGCGCGCAGACCCGTCGTTCCCGATGAGGTGTAGCAGACGATTGCCGAAAGCCTCAGCGTCTCGGCAATCTGGTGCGCCGCAAGCGAGATCGCGTCGGCACCGGTTGCTTCCGGCGGCGTGCGCTGGGCGTAGATGATGCTGGAGTAATGCGGGTCGCGTTCGACGTTGCTGGCGATCGACGCCATGGTCGAGACGGCTTCGACCGGATACTCGCCGGAGGCCGATTCCGCCGAAAGCATCACGGCGTCCGCACCTTCAAACACGGCGGTCGCAACGTCCGAGACTTCGGCGCGTGTCGGCACCGGCGCGGAGATCATCGATTCCAGCATCTGGGTGGCGACGACCACCGGCTTGCCGGCGCGTCGACATGCGCGCGTCAGTTGCTTCTGCAGCCCCGGCACTGATTCCAGCGGCATTTCGACGCCAAGGTCCCCACGCGCCACCATCAGGGCATCGGAAAGTTCGATGATCTCGTCGATCCGGTCGAGCGCCTGCGGCTTCTCGATCTTCGACATCAGGCCGACGCGGCCGCGGGCGATCTTGCGGACTTCGGCCAGGTCTTCCGGGCGCTGCACGAAGGAAAGCGCCACCCAGTCGAACTCGCCAGTCGCCAGAAGAGCGTCAAGGTCGGCGCGGTCCTTGTCGGTCAGGACGCCGACGGCGAGAAGCGTGTCGGGCAGGCTGACGCCCTTGCGGTCGGAAATCTTGGTGCCGGCGACGACCGTGGTGACGATGCTCTTGCCGTCTGTCTTTTCAGCCTTCAAATGCAGCTTGCCGTCGTCGATGAGCAGCCGGTGGCCCGGCTTGACCGCTTCCAGGATTTCCGGATGCGGCAGGAAAACGCGGGTGTTGTCGCCGGGCTCGTCCCTGTTGTCGAGGGTAAAGGTCTGCCCGACCTTGAGGTCGACCTTGCCTTCCGCAAACTTGCCAACGCGCAGCTTCGGGCCCTGCAGGTCGCCGAGAATGCCGATCGGCCGGCCACAGCGCGCTTCGACGGCGCGGATGCGCTGAACGAGCGTGCGCATCACGTCGTGGCTGGCATGGCTCATGTTGATACGGAACAGATCAGCCCCTGCCTCGTGCAGCTTCTGGATCATCTGCTCGTCGGAAGACGCCGGTCCGAGCGTGGCGAGGATTTTGACTTTTCTGTTCCGCTTCATCAATTCTGGCTTTCCTGCGTGCCGGACGAGTCGGAAAGCTGAACCATCCAGCTCCCTTGACGCCCCGTGTCGTATTCCTTGAATCCCATGCGCTGGAAGCCGCGGGCGAAGCAGTCCTGGACGCCCGTGATCTTGAACTCGTTCTCGGCGACACACATGTTGACGTCACCGGTCCAGCGGCCGCCCCGGGCCGCATCTTCCGCGTAGAGATAATAGTATCGTGATTGGAGTTCGCCCTCGATGAGCGTCGCGCAGGTGGTGGCCGGAACCTGCCACCAGCCCTCCGTTACCCAGCCGTCCTTGGCACGGTAGCCGATGGCCACGCCCACCAGAGTCTGGGTGCCGTTGCAGACACGGAAGTCGGCGCGCGCATCGCCGGCATAGAGAAATGAGCTTGAGGTCGCCAGGAAAAACAGGAGGATACCTCCCAGTGTCGTCAGCCCCGGCTTCGCTTTGGAGAAAGGATATCTGGACACGGTTTCCGATGGAACTCCGTTTTGGTTTGCGTGGCACTTTCTTGCGACGGCCAGCCTCGAAAGTCAACGCAACACTAATCGATTACAATCAGCAAATTGCTTTCAAAATGCGCTAAACAGTTGCGTCTTTCTTGCGATTGACGCGCGCGCGTGCGATCAGCGAGACAGGGCTTGAACACAGACTGGACCGGCATGCAGCACTACTCTCCCTTTGAGATTATCGAAGCCAATCCCACAACCGGGCTCGTCCTTCTCGCCGATCACGCCATGAACCGCCTGCCGGCGGAATACGGCAGTCTCGGCCTTCCCGCCGCGGCATTCGAGCGCCACATCGCCTACGACATCGGCGTCGAGCGGCTGGTGCGGCGCCTGTCTCAAATGCTCGGCGCACCGGCCGTGCTTGGTTGCTTTTCCCGCCTGCTGATCGATCCCAACCGCGGCGAAGACGATCCGACGCTGATCATGAAGATTTCCGATGGCGCGATCGTCCCGGGCAACCACCCGATTTCCGGCGAAGAGTGGGACAACCGGCTGAATCGCTTCCACCGCCCCTATCATCGCGCCGTTTCCGACACCATTCGTCGAAGCGCTGAGGCGCATGGCGGAGCGCCGCTGATCATTTCCATTCACTCCTTTACGCCCGCCTGGAAGGGTGTCGCCCGGCCCTGGCATGCGGCGGTCCTCTGGGACAACGATCCACGTGCCGTCCTGCCATTGATCGACAGGCTCGAGGCATCAGGCGATATCGTCGTCGGCAACAACGAGCCCTATGATGGCGCGCTGCGCGGCGATACCATGTTCCGGCATTGCATGGTGCCGGGCATAGCACATGCCCTGATCGAGGTCCGCCAGGATTTGATCGCCGACGACGCGGGTGTTGCCGTCTGGGCGGACCGGCTGGCGCCGATCCTGTCGGATCTCAATGCAAGACCTGACCTGCACCGTTACGAGCGCCATCCCTCGCGCACCGGCGCTTACGACAGAGAGGATGAAAATCCATGACCGAACTCACACCGGAACAGCAGATCGCCTTCGAAGCGGCTGCATTTCGCCGGCTTGTCGCGCATCTGCGCGAGCGCAACGACGTTCAGAACATCGACCTGATGAACCTTGCCGGCTTCTGCCGCAACTGCCTCTCCAATTGGTACCGCGAGGCGGCCGAGGCGGAAGGTGTCCCGCTCGACAAGGAAGCGTCGCGCGAGATCGTCTATGGCATGCCCTATGAGGAATGGCGCGCACGCTACCAGGGGGAAGCGACTGCCGAGCAGAAGGCGGCCTTCGAGCTCAATCGCCCAAAGGAATAGGACCGTACCGCCGGCTTCGCCACGGAAATGACCCGGTTGTTGCGCAATCACCCTTGACCTCGGCGTCCGTTCGCGGCACGTCACGGCACCCAAGAAATTCATTTCCCTGCATCAAGGAGAAGACCATGTCGGATGCTCACGGCGTCGCCCGCGATCAGCTTCGCGCTTTCATCGAACGGATCGAGCGCCTCGAAGAAGAAAAGAAGACCATAGCCGACGACATCAAGGATGTTTACGGCGAAGCCAAGTCGATGGGCTTCGACACCAAGATCCTGCGCAAGGTCATCTCGATCCGCAAGCAGGACCACGACGAGCGCATGGAACAGGAAGCGATCCTCGACACTTACCTCCAGGCGCTCGGCATGGTGCCGGCAGCCGAGGGAGAATAAGGCCTTCGCAGCCGCCTGGCCGGCGCTGCCTAAGCGTCGGCTCGCAAGGCAGGGATCGGTGCCAACCGACCTTCAGTATGCGCAGAAACAAAAAGCCCGCCGGTTCCGCGGGCTTTTTCTTGGTCTGTCTTGATCGAACTCAGTTGGTGCTGAACTTCTTCACTTCCATGAAGTTGACCGCACTGCCGCTGAAGCGGGCCGTGTCGACAGTCGGCCCGGCGCTGCTCGAGAAGCCGGCGGCATAAACCGTCGTCGGTGCGGCGCGCAGCGACTTGCTGACGAAGCGCGGCGCCTTGACGGGCTTGGACAGCGTGGCGACACGACCGGTCGTCAGCGCCCATTCCGAGATGATCTTCTGGGTGAGCTTCGGCTCGGTACGAACCGACGCGCGGGCCTGCGCATCCGCATCGTTCTTCTTCGGCCGGCCACCCTTGGCCGGAGCTTCGGCCTCAGTGTCGAACGCGTTGTCAAAGATCGCCGCACGGGAATTCGTGCTCGACTGCGGCGCGTAGGCTGCCATCTCGATCGGCGGCTGCGATATGGGCTGCTGGGACACGGGCTGGCGTTCAGCCGGCGTCGGCTGAGCCAGAGCAACCCGGGTCTGGGCCTCTGCAGCTATGTCACGCGCAGGTTCTGCAGCGGCAACGGCAGGACGATCCGAGAAGGCCGGAACCGCAACCGTGGCCTCGGCAACGGCAGCAAGAGCCGTATCGTCGGCCGGGCGCACGGCCGGAACCGGGACGAAGCCAAGCGCCTGCAGGTCCGCCGAAGGATCGGCCGAAGCGACGAGCGTGTTCATGTCGCGACGATCAAGCATCTGCGGCACCGGCACTTTCATCGCGCCGAGATCGGCAAATTCGCTCGCCGTTTCCGAGGTCTGCGGCAAGGCAGCGGCCAGCGCTTCCTGGGCCGGGTTCGCCTGCGGCGCAACCAGGGCGACCGCGACGCCACCGTCGGCAGGCGCATCCTTGAAGGCGGGACGGACAGCTGGAACCGGCGCATTGATGTTCTGTTCGGTTGCCGTGGCCGTAGCAGCAGCGGCTGCAGGTTCGGCCGCGACAGAGCCGGCTACGCCGGGCAGCGCTTCCTGGGCAGCAGGCGCGGAGGCCGTCTGAACCTTTGCCGGCGCAGCGCCGCCTTCCTCGTCGGAGCCGGGGCCGGCGGCAATTGCCGAAGGTTCTTCATCCTCGTCACCGCCACCGCCAAAGAGCATGGCGAACAGGTTGCCCTTACGCTTGCCGCTTGCGGTATCGCCCGGGCCCGTGGCACCGCCACCGGCAACCTGGATCGCCGACGCGCCGACACGGCGCTTGTAATCGGCGACCGCCTGGTCATAACCCGGAAGCGGCTTGCCGTCGGAGGGCAGATGCATGGTCTTGCCGTCGGGGAAGAGACGTGCCAGTTCGGCACGGCTCATGCGCGGCCAGGCGCGAACGCCACCGACGTCCATGTGTACGAAGGGCGAGCCGGAGGTCGGGTAATAACCGACGCCGCCCACCTGAAATTTCACACCGATTTCGCGCAGCGTCTTCAGCTTCACGTCGGGCAGGTAAAAGTCCATCGCCTTGCCGAGCATGTGCTGGCTCTTCTTGGCGACACCTTTGGAACGCGAGCGCAGCATGCCGTTGGTGGCCGGCGAACGATAGGCCGAGACGACGTGGATGTAGTCGCGCGATCCGCTCTTCTGGTAAACTTCCCAGACAAGGTCGAGCAGGCGCGGATCCATCTTCGTCGGTTCGTTGCGCCGCCAGTCGCGCAGGAAACGGTTGACCTCCTGCAGCCCCTTGGGGTCGTAGCGGCCGTTGCGCTTGAAGGTGATCTGCGCCTTTTCCTGGGTATGAATGAAATAGAGTTTCAGCGTTCGGGTCTGGCCGGCGGCCTCGACAGGAGGCGCGAAACCAGGCGTCACGAGGGCAGCCGCGAGAGCAACGGATGTAAGAACCTGCGGCACCTTACGGGTTATCGCCGAGCAGACTCTCGCCAAGGAGCCGAGAGGCTTCTTAAAACCGAACAAATTTGGCATTCAATCCCCGTCCGACGGACAACCGTGCTTCGCTGTCTCAGATGACTGTCAAATAAGGTGACAGCATGGCAAATATGCCACAGTCGTCACCGCCCCTTATAATATAGTGAACAGTTCACTAACAAGGTCTAAACGGCGGTGACGGAATAGCACGGCTAATGAAGAGTGAATGCGTCGATTTTATGCAGCATCTCTCAATGGGTTATCGGGATCGATGCCATAATCCTTGAGCTTGCGGTAGAGCGTGGACCGGCCGATGCCGAGCTTGCGCGCGACCTGGCTCATCTGTCCGCGGTAGAATTTCAGCGCGAAACGAATCAGTTCCTCCTCCACTTCCGCGAGCTTTCTGACGTCTCCACCCTCGTCGACGCTGGCGATCGCGTTCTCCAGGCGCGGGTCGTGCCCGTGGTCGGTCTCCATCGATTTGGCGGCGCTGGCGAAGTCCGGATAGACATTCGGCACCTGTTCGGCGGGCGTCGTCGCCCGTTCCGGACCAGCCTCGCCCCAGGAGAAACCGGAGCGGTCGGAGACGACATAGCCGGGAATCTGGGTGGCGACCTGGGGGAAATCCTTCACCGTCAGCTCATTGCCTTCCGCAAGCACGACGGCCCGGAAGATGGCGTTTTCGAGCTGGCGGATGTTGCCCGGCCAGTCATAGGCGGTCAGAAGCGCCATCGCGCCACTGGAGATGGTGATCGGCGCATGCAGGCGCTGCTCGGCGGCGAAACGCTCGACGAAGGAGCGCACCAGCACGGGGATGTCCTCCTTGCGGCGACGCAGCGCCGGAATGGTGATCGGGAAGACATTGAGGCGGTAATAGAGGTCCTCGCGGAACCGTCCCTCACGCACCTCGTTGATCAGGTCCTTGTTGGTCGCCGAAATCAGCCGGACATTGACTTTCTGCGGGTGGCGGGCACCGATCGTCTCAATCTCGCCCTGCTGCACGGCGCGAAGGAGCTTGACCTGAACCTCGAGCGGCAGGTCGCCGATCTCGTCGAGGAACAGGGTGCCGCCGTCCGCATCGACGAACTTGCCCGTGTGCTTTTCCGTTGCACCGGTGAAGGCGCCCTTCTCGTGGCCAAAGAGAATGCTCTCGACCAGATTGTGCGGGATCGCGCCACAGTTGACGGTCACGAACGGTTTGCCGACCCGCTCGCTTGCCGACTGGATGGCGCGAGCGACCATTTCCTTGCCGACGCCGGACTCGCCTTCAAGCACGATCGGAATGTTGGACTGCGCCGCGCGGCGCGCCAGATCGATCACCCGGATCATCGCCGGGCTGGCCGAGACGATATCTTCGAAGCCGACGGCGCCGCCGCGCGGACGGCGCGAGGTCTTCACCTTGCCGTCCCGGCTCGCCATCTTCAGCGCATTGCCGATCGCAACCGAAAGCCGCTCAGGGGAGACAGGCTTGACCAGGAAGTCGAAGGCCCCCGCCTGCATCGCGTGAACGACGGTCTCGATGCCGCCCTGCCCCGTCTGGACGATCACCGGCGTATCGACGCCGCGCTCGGCCAACGCATCCAGGAACCCGTGACCGTTCATTTCCGGCATCAGCAGATCGAGAAGGATGACATTGATCATGCCCCCCTTGCGTTCCAGCAGTTCCAGGCCGCTACGGCCGTTGTCGGCGAGATGCGCCACATGGCCGAGACGCTCGATCATGTTCGTCAGCAACCGGCGCTGTACCGGATCGTCATCGATGACCAGAATATGTGATGTCACGGAAGCCTCCTGCTCTGGACACGCGGAACTATTTGGCCAACCTCATGTGCCAAATCACGTCAGGCATCTGTGCCATAAAGGGCTGAACATCATGTTTTGAGAAATGCTTGCATTTTATCCATCGCCGGCGATAGCAATGGAACCCGCATCGCTTGCCCCTTCCTGACGCGAACGAGAGAAATCCGACGATGACCTTCCGCCCCTTCGCCCCCGAGTTTTCCGTCGCCCGCGCCGCCGCAGGGCACAGCCATGGCGCCACCGCGGATCTCGGCGATTTGCCCTCCTGGCGATTGGAGGACCTTTATCCCTCGGCCACCTCGGATGCGTTTCGCAACGACCTGAAGAAGGCCGAAACCGATGCCGTCGCCTTCGAGACCAAGTGGAAAGGCAAGCTTGCAGAGGCCGCGACGAAAGCCGGTGACGGCGGCATCGGCACTGCTGTCAGGGAGTTCGAGGCCCTCGAAGACGTCATGGGCCGCATCGCCTCCTTTGCCGGCCTCACCTATTTCTCGGACACGTCGAAACCCGAAAACGGCAAGCTCTATGGCGACGTCCAGTCGAAGCTCACCGACATGTCGGCGCATCTTCTGTTCTTCTCACTGGAGCTCAACCGTATCGATGATGCGATCCTCGACAAGGCGCTTGAGAACGACGCGATCGCCGCGCATTACAAGCCCTGGCTCACGGACCTGCGTATGGACAAACCCTACCAGCTCGACGACAAGCTGGAGCAATTGTTCCTGGAAAAATCGATGACCGGTGCGGCCGCCTTCAACCGGCTGTTCGACGAGACCATGGCAAGCCTCACCTTCACCGTCGACGACGAGGCGCTGCCGCTCGAAGTCGCGCTCAACCTGTTGCAGGATCCCTCGACCGAAGTTCGCAAGAAGGCGGCGGCGGCGCTTGCCGAAACGTTCAAGACCAACATCCGCACCTTCACGCTGATCACCAATACGCTGGCCAAGGACAAGGAAATCTCCGACCGCTGGCGCGGCTTCAAGGACATCGCCGACAGCCGGCATCTGGCCAACCGCGTCGAGCGCGAGGTGGTCGACGCGCTGGCCGAAGCGGTCAAATCCGCCTATCCGCGCCTGTCGCATCGCTACTACGCGATGAAGGCAAAGTGGCTCGGTATGGAACAGATGGACTTCTGGGACCGCAACGCGCCCCTGCCGGAAACACCAAATGCGCTGATCCCGTGGAGCAAGGCCAAGGACACGGTACTGTCCGCGTACAACGCCTTTGATCCCGAAATGGCAGCAATCGCCCGCCGCTTTTTCGACGAGAGCTGGATCGACGCGCCAGTGCGCCCCGGCAAGGCGCCGGGCGCCTTCGCCCATCCGACGGTCCCCTCGGCACACCCTTACGTGCTCGTCAACTACATGGGCAAGCCGCGCGACGTCATGACGCTCGCCCACGAGCTCGGACACGGCGTGCATCAGGTGCTGGCCGGTGGCCAGGGCGCGCTGATGGCATCGACCCCGCTGACGCTTGCCGAAACCGCCTCGGTCTTCGGCGAGATGTTGACCTTCCGTGCGCTGCTGGACCAGACGAAGGACAAGCGCGAGCGCAAGGCCATGCTCGCCCAGAAGGTTGAGGACATGATCAACACGGTCGTGCGCCAGATCGCCTTCTACGAATTCGAGCGCAAGGTTCATACCGCCCGCAAGGACGGCGAGCTGACGGCAGACGATATCGGCAAGCTGTGGCTGTCGGTGCAGAACGAGAGCCTCGGCCCGGCGATCCGGATCTCCGAGGGATACGAGACCTACTGGGCCTATATCCCCCACTTCATCCATTCGCCGTTCTACGTCTACGCCTACGCCTTTGGCGACTGCCTGGTGAACTCGCTCTATGCGGTCTACCAGAATGCCGAAAAAGGCTTCCAGGAGAAGTACTTCGAACTCCTGAAGGCCGGCGGCACCAAGCATCATTCCGAGCTGCTCGCCCCCTTCGGCCTCGATGCCACCGATCCGTCGTTCTGGGCACAGGGACTGTCGATGATCGAGGGACTCATCGACGAACTCGAGGCGCTTGATAAGGCCTGATCCGGACACAGGTCCGGATCACGGCGCGATCGACAAGACAGCAGAATGAACGACACCGCACCCTATGTGCTGTTCCGGGACGACAGCGAGAACCGCACCACAGTTTTCGCTGAGCCTTTGCGCGTTGTTACCGCCCGAACGAAGGCCGAATTCAGCCGCGGGCTCGCCGAGCTGGAGCGCGCCCATGAAGCCGGCAAGTGGATCGCCGGTTTCATGGCCTACGAGGCCGGCCATCTCTTCGAGGAGAAACTCGCAGGCTTTGCCGAAGAGAACCGCGAAACGCCCCTGATGTCCTTCGGCATCTTCGATGCGCCCGTGGAAGAGCACCCCGTTGCCGAGCCGCGGCGGCGGATGGAAAACGAACCGTTCCTCAGCGAGCCGCGCGCCGGCTGGGATTTTGACACCTACCGTGAGCGCTTCGATCGCCTGCACCAGCATCTGCGGAAGGGCGATTGCTACCAGGCCAACCTGACGATGCCGATCCGGGCCCGCTGGTCCGGCGATCCGCGCGCTGCCTTCTGGTCGCTGATCGACCGGCAGCCGGTGAAATATGGTGCTCTCGTCGCGCTCGACGGGCCGATCCTGCTCTCGCGTTCGCCGGAGCTGTTCTTCCGCGTCGACACGGACGGCTGGATCGAAACCCATCCGATGAAAGGTACGGCCAGGCGCGGCGCATCGGCGGCCGAAGACGCCGAGATCATCGCGGCCATGCGCGCTGACGAAAAGACCCAGGCCGAAAACCGGATGATCGTCGATCTCCTGCGCAATGACATCTCGCGCATCACCGAAGTCGGCACGCTCAGCGTCCCCAAGTTGTTCGAGATCGAGACCTACCCGACCGTGCATCAGATGGTGAGCCATGTCCGGGCCAAGCTCTTGCCCGAGATCGGTCTAAAGGACATCTTCGCCGCACTCTTTCCCTGCGGTTCGATCACCGGCGCGCCGAAGATGCGGGCAATGGAAATCCTGCACGATCTGGAAGACGGGCCGCGCGACGCCTATTGCGGCGCCATCGGCTTTATCGCGCCAAACGGCGTCATGCGCTTCAGCGTCGCGATCCGCACCATCTCTCTCTTCGAAAACGGAGAGGCGGTCTTCAACGTCGGTGGCGGTATCGTCTTCGACAGCAACGCCCAGTCGGAGTATGAGGAATGCCTGCTGAAGGCCCGCTTCGCAGTCGGTGACGACAAGATCGCGCTGGGCGAGGGCAAAGCAGCACTTGGTGACGACGAGATCGCGCGATGACGGATTTCTCGCTGATCGAAACCCTGCGCCATGACAGCAAGAGCGGATTCGTTCGACTGCCGTTGCACTTGGCACGGCTGAAGCGGTCGGCGCGGCGGCTCGGTATTCCCGGCGCGGAAGGCGCGGAAAGGGCACTTTCCGCGGCAGCGGCAAACGAGGGCGACACGCCCGTGCACCGCGTGCGGCTCGAGCTTTTCCCGGACGGAAGGATCGAGGTGAAGACTGCCCCCTTCGCGCCCTTGCCCGAAGACACGGTCTGGAACGTGCGGATTGCCGAAACACGGCTCGCGTCCAGCGATCCGCTGCTGCGTTACAAGACCAGTTGCCGCACCGTCTACGAGAAGGCGCGTGCGGAATTTTCATCCGCAGATGCGGACGAGGTCATCCTGCTGAACGAAAAAGGCGAGGTTTGCGAGGGGACCATCACGTCGATCTTCCTCGACGACGGCAGCGGCGTCCTGAAGACGCCGCCGGTTGCCTGCGGCCTGCTTTCCGGCGTCTTGCGCACCGAGATGATTTGCACGCGACGCGCCCGCACCGCCCGGCTTTCGCCCGAAGACCTTGACCGGGGCGCCCTTTATGTCGGCAATTCTCTACGCGGAATGATCCGGGTGCGCCTCCGGGTCTGAACCGGGAAGCGTATAGCGCCTGACCTGATCGCGGCCATCCCGCTTGGCGAGATAGAGCGCCTGGTCGGCACGCGCGTAGAGATCGCTGACGGTATCGCCGTCACGGTACTCCGCAAGTCCGACCGAGCAGGTGTAGAAGAATTCCGGAATGTTCTCGAGCGGACGGGAGCTGCGCACCCGTTCGAGCAGCCGGTCGAGAATGCGATTGCCTTCGCTGATCGTGGTATCGGGAAGGATCAGCATGAACTCCTCACCGCCGATCCGGCCGAAGCAATCCGAACGACGGACGAATTCCTGCATCTGGCGGGCAAAGTCGAGCAAAACCTCGTCGCCGCGCTGGTGCCCGTGGCGGTCGTTGATCGCCTTGAAGTAATCGATGTCGATGATCGCCACGCAGCCCCACATATGCGGGTTTTCGGCGCAATTGGAGATGAACTCGGTGAGACGCCCCATCGTATAGCGACGGTTCGGCACACTCGTCAGTTCGTCGACCTGCGCTGCCCTGAGGGCAAAGTCGCGGTCCTGCCTGAGCTCACGTTCTTCCGCGTGGATCGACGTGACGTCGACGGCGATGCAAAGCATCCAGCCGTCCGCGTCCACGGTTTCCGTCATCCACAGCCAGCGCCCGTCATGCAGGTCCGTTTCCATGGCACGAAATGGCGTCTTGCCGCGGCGATGCGTCGTCGAGGCGATCCAGGCATTGATGTCCTCGGTCTTGAGAACCGTTCCCTGGCCGGCGGCATGATTGCGGCGCATGATCTCCGCCCAGGTCGGGCTCTCCTCGGGGCCGACATGGTAAGCGGTGCGAAACGCCGGATTGGCAAATCGCAGGCGATCGTGCTGATCGTAAAGGGCGATCAACACGGGTGTTTTGCTTTGTAAGGCCTGAAGGGCCTTGAGATGACTACCGTTCACGGACTGTCACGCCTCCGGTCGGACAAGAAAATCAATCATGGCGCGAAGCGGATGCTCCCATCAAAGCTATAGCACGAAGCGCTTGTGACAAGCGCCCCACCATGCGAAACGATAGGGATTATGGTTAAATCACAGCCCCGGTCTGGCCGCTCAGCATGAAGCATACGCCCTACGACGGTTCCTCCAAGCCCTTCACCATCGGCCTCACCCAGCTTGATCCTGATCGCTGGATCGAGCCTGACGAACAGCTACAGCACTATCTCGAGGAAAAAAAGCGTCTTCTTTCTGAAGTGCGCGCGACCGTCTTTGCCGCCGCCGACGGCAGCGGGGAGGCACAGGGCGAGCTGCTGTCCGTGCTGGTCGACTACCTGCAGAGCCGATATCCCGACATCTATCATCTCGACGGCGATACGATGACGATCGGCGAACGGCGCGTGGGCCTTGGTTCTGACGCGCCGCTCGTGGTAGCCGGATCACTCGTCCAGGATGACCTCGTGATCATGCAGCGGACCGATGATGGCTGGCGGCTTGGAGCCGGCTACGTCGCCTTTCCCTCGTCCTGGGCGCTGACCGAGAAATACGGACGCACCATGGACGAGATCCATGCGCCGGTGCCGGGCTTCGAGCACGGAACCCGCAACGCCGAACTGATCGCCCGCATGTTCGACAATCTCCCTCCCGGCCGCTTCGTCGAACGCTTCAACTGGGCGGTCAATGTCGATGGCCGGTTGCACCTGCCGAAATCGAAGTGCGAAGGTGTTGCCGCCGAAGCGATCGCCTTGACGGAGGACAGCACCTTCATCCGCATCGAGCGGCAGACACTGCGCAAGCTGCCGCGAACGGGCGCGATCGTCTTTACCATCCGGATCTATTCCGATCCGTTGACGATGCTGCGCCGCCGACCGGACGCCGCGGAGCTCTCGCACGCGTTCGTCGACCAGCTGCGCGCCCTCACCTTGCCGCAGGCTGCCTACAAGGGTCTCGTCAGCAAAAGGGACTCGCTCGCCACCGCCCTGCTTTCGATCGCCGGTTAAGCACACTCTCAAATAGCGGTTGACCGGCCGGCTCTTTATTGTGACAGCAAACTATGCTCTACAGCGCCGCGTGTCTTCAAGGACACCAACAGCCGCTGCGGCACATTGATCAAGCCAGAACAGCGGCACCGGCCGCTTCCTCACGCTTCGTCACCCATCGTCACAGGGAAGTTTTCTCAGGAGAAAGACAAAAATGGCAGATACCACCTATCCGGTTTACGGCGAGATCACCGGTCCGATCGTCATGATCGGCTTCGGTTCGATCGGTCGCGGCACCCTGCCGCTGATCGAGCGCCACTTCAAATACGACAAGAACCGGTTGATCGTGGTCGAGCCCCGTGAGGACGCTGCCGACAACGAAATTTTCGAGCGGCATGGCGTTCGTCACGTTCGCGCGCATGTGACGAAGGACAACTATAAGGAACTGCTGAAGCCGCTTCTGACCGAAGGCGAAGGCCAGGGCTTCTGCGTCAACCTTTCGGTCGACACCGGCTCGCTTGACATCATCAAGCTGTGCCGCAAGCTCGACGTGCTCTACATCGATACGGTCGTCGAGCCGTGGCTCGGCTTCTATTTCGACGCCGAAATGGACAATGCCGATCGCACCAACTACGCGCTGCGCGAAACCGTCCGCAAGGAAAAGGAAAAGAACCCGGGCGGCACCACCGCGGTTTCCACCTGCGGCGCCAACCCGGGCATGGTCTCCTGGTTCGTCAAGCAGGGCCTCTTGAACCTCGCAAACGACCTCGGCCTTAAATACGACGAGCCGCATCAGGACGACCGCGAAGGCTGGGCGAAGCTGATGAAGAAGGTCGGCGTCAAGGGCGTGCACATCGCCGAGCGCGACACCCAGCGCACCAAGAACCCGAAGCCGTTCAACACCTTCTGGAACACCTGGTCGGTCGAAGGCTTCATCTCGGAAGGCCTGCAGCCGGCCGAACTCGGCTGGGGCACCCATGAGAACTGGATGCCGAAGAACGCCAAGAAGCACAAGAAGGGCTGCAAGGCGGCGATCTATCTGGAGCAACCGGGCGCCAACACCCGCGTGCGCACCTGGTGCCCGACGCCAGGCCCGCAGTACGGCTTCCTCGTCACCCACAACGAGGCGATCTCGATCTCGGACTTCTTCACCGTTCGCGACAAGGACGGTGAAGTGACCTATCGCCCGACCTGCCACTATGCCTACCATCCGGCCAACGACGCCGTTCTGTCGCTTCACGAGATGTTCGGCAACGGCGGCAACGCCCAGCCGGTGCACCACGTCCTTGACGAAAAGGAACTGGTCGACGGCGTCGACGAACTCGGCGTGCTGCTCTACGGCCACGACAAGAACGCCTACTGGTACGGTTCGCGCCTGTCGCTCGAAGAGACCCGCCGCATCGCGCCCTACCAGAACGCGACCGGCCTGCAGGTGACCTCGGCGGTTCTGGCCGGCATGGTCTGGGCGATCGAGAACCCGAAGTCCGGCATCGTCGAAGCCGACGAAATGGACTACAAGCGCTGCTTGGAAGTACAGCTGCAGTATCTCGGTCCGGTTGAGGGACACTACACCGACTGGACCCCGCTCGACGGCCGTCCGGGCCTGTTCCCGGAAGACATCGACACCAAGGATCCGTGGCAGTTCAAGAACATCCTCGTTCGCTAAGCTTTTGACGCGCAAGCGCATCTGGCCCGGGGCACAGCTGTGCCCCGGGCCTTTTTACCGGCAACGGAAAAGCCCGAAGCAGCACCTTGCCGCTCTTGCTTTCAACTCATGATCGCGGCATGGTCAGCCGGAATGAAACAATCCGCCTGGCCCAACGCGGGGGAAATCGCCTATGAAGCCATTCGCAGTCCTGACCCTACTCGCAACCGCGGCAGCGCTCGCCTCTTGCCAGTCGTCGCCACGGGTCATCGAGGGCCCGCCGGCACAACAGGCGAGCGGCGTCGAAGGTTCCTGGGTCGATCCGAACGGCATTGTCTCGACTTTCGCAGGCGGAACGTTCTCCACGCGCACGACCGACACCAACCAGCTGCTCGCCTCGGGCAACTACACCAAGACAAGCCCGACGCTGGTCGAGATCAACATGACCTCGCTGGTGCGCAACACCCAGTCCAAGGTCGCTTGCGCTCTCGTCACGCAGAACCAACTCAACTGCACCACCGACGCCGGTGCGCAGTTCTCGCTCGCGCGGCGCGGCTAATTGAGAAAACAGGCAAGTACCAAGGGCCCTTCGGGGCCCTTTTTTCGTTGCAGCATCGCGATTTAACCTCGTTGCAAATTGACACCGGCGGACGAAGTTTTAGCGCTTGAAGTCCTTGCCGAGTGATGAAAACATCCGGCCCGGCAAAGCCACGCGGCCGTGGGGAACGGACCCTTTGACAGATCCGGATGCGGCCGGACGACAACAGGCAAAACAGGAGAACATCATGATCAGATACATGCGGACCGGCCTGATGACCGCGTCCATCCTTGCCCTCTCCTCGGGCGCAGCCTTCGCCGATTATGAGTTGAACATCCTGCACATCAACGATCTCCATTCCCGCATCGAGTCGATCAACAAGTTCGATTCGACCTGCTCGGCCGAAGAGGAGGGCAAGAACGAGTGCTTCGGCGGCGTCGCTCGCCTGAAGGCTCTGATCGACCAGAAGCGTCAGGAACTTTCCGGCAAGAACACGCTGCTTCTGAACGCCGGCGACAATTTCCAGGGATCGCTGTTCTTCACCACCTACAAGGGCCTGGCCGAGGCCGAATTCCTCAACCTGATGAAGTTCGACGCGATGACCGTCGGCAACCATGAATTCGACGAGAGCGAGGATGGCCTTGCCGGCTTCCTCGACAAGATCGCCTTCCCGGTCGTCACCGCCAACGTGCTGCCGAGCCACAAGTCGAAGATCGGCGACCGCATCAAGCCGTCGATCGTGCTCGAAGTCGGCGGCCAGAAGGTCGGTATCGTCGGCGCGGTCGCCAACGACACGCCGGAACTCTCCTCCCCCGGCCCGGACATCCTCATCGGCGACGATGTTGCCACCACCACGGCTGCGGTCGAAGAACTGAAGAAGCAAGGCGTCGACAAGATCATCGCGCTCACCCATGTCGGCTACCCGCGCGACCTCGCGGCGATCGCCAAGATCCCGGACGTCGACGTCGTCGTCGGTGGACACTCGCACAGCCTGCTGTCGAACACCGACCCCAAAGCCGAGGGTCCATACCCGACGATGGTCGACAACCCCGGCGGCTACAAGGTCCCCGTGGTTCAGGCCGCGTCCTACACCAAGTATCTCGGCGATCTCGTCGTCACCTTCGACGACAAGGGCGTAGTCAAGGCCGCCAAGGGCGACCCGATCCTGGTCGACGCCTCGGTCAAGCCGGACGAGGCTGTACTGGCGCGCGTCGCCGAACTCGGCAAGCCGATCGAGGAGCTGCGCTCGAAGATCATCGCCAAGACGGAAGAACCGATCGATGGTTCGCGTGAAAATTGCCGCACGAAGGAATGCCAGATGGGCAGCCTCGTCGCCGACGCCATGCTCGACCGTGTCAAGGGCCAGGGTGTCACCATCGCCATCACCAATGGCGGCGGCTTGCGCGCCTCGATCGACGCGGGCGACGTGTCGATGGGCGAAGCCATCACCGTGCTTCCGTTCCAGAACACGGTGGCGACCTTCCAGATCAAGGGCGACGGCATCCGCGAAGCGCTGGAGAACGGCCTCAGCAAGCTCGAGGAAGGCGGCGGCCGCTTCCCGC
Organism: Ensifer sp. MJa1; assembly: GCF_037026475.1. Taxonomy (NCBI): domain Bacteria; kingdom Pseudomonadati; phylum Pseudomonadota; class Alphaproteobacteria; order Hyphomicrobiales; family Rhizobiaceae; genus Ensifer; species Ensifer sp. MJa1. The sequence goes on from NZ_JAKUMO010000010.1 coordinate 211,947, forward strand.
AGGTGGCCGGCATGAAGTATTCCTTCGACAAGTCGAAGCCCGTCGGCAGCCGTGTCGTCTCGGTCGAGGTGAAGGAAGGCGAGAGTTATGTCGCGCTCGATCCGGCCAAGACCTATTCGCTTGTGACCAACAACTACATGCGCAATGGCGGCGACGGCTACGACGTATTCAAGGACAAGGGTGAAAAGGCCTACGACTACGGTCCGGGCCTTGAAACGGTGCTTGCCGATTACCTCGCTGCCCACCAGCCGTTCAAGCCCTACACCGACGGCCGCATCACCGAGGTCGCCTCGGCGGCAAGTGCGGCAACGGCGGAACCGGCAGCGGAAGCAAAGCCTGCAACCGACACGGCTGCGGCCCAGCCGGCCGCGACCTCCGGCGGCGAAACAGCAGCCGCTGCCAGCGGCCCGCAGAAGCACGTGATTGCCAAGGGCGACACGCTCTGGGATCTCGCCAAGGCGTTCTATGGCGATGGCGCTCTCTGGGCAAAGATCTCCGAAGCCAACGGCAAGCCGGCGCCCCGCCACCTGCACGTCGGCACCGAACTGGAGATTCCGGCAAAGTAAGACAATTTGCCTCTGCTTTCAGGGCCGGCGCGGGCTTCCCCGCGCCGGCTTTTCTTTTTAGAAGGATTTGAAACCGAAGGCAGTGTCCCGATTGAACGGGACCGACGAGGACTGATATGACCGAACAGCTTGCCGTGAGCACCCCTGCCAACCACCCTTCCGTCAAATCCGGAAAGGTCGGCATTCTCCTGGTCAATCTCGGTACGCCCGACGGCACCGACTACACCTCGATGCGCCGCTACCTGAAAGAGTTTCTGACCGACCGCCGGGTGATCGAATGGTCGCGGTTGTTCTGGTATCCGATCCTGTTCGGCATCGTGCTCAACACCCGCCCGGGCAAGGTCGGCAAGGCCTATGAGACGATCTGGAACAAGGACCTCAACGAAAGCTATCTCAGGACCTACACCCGCAATCAGGCCAAGCTGATGGCTGAGACTTTTGCCGGTCAGCCCAACGTGATCGTCGACTGGGGCATGCGTTACGGCCAGCCGTCCATTGCCTCGCGCATGGAAGCGCTGCAGAAGGCCGGATGTGAGCGCATCCTCGTCTTCCCGCTCTATCCGCAATATGCAGCCGCCACCACCGCCACTGTCAACGACAAGGCTTTCGAGGCGCTTTTGAAGATGCGCTGGCAGCCGGCGCTGCGCACGGTTC